>DATMAT010000004.1 GCA_035559815.1 Thermodesulfobacteriota bacterium | reverse complement strand
ATATCGGGCGTCTTTGACCTCTTCTCACTAACTTGGTCAGGCTTAGCACACAAAAACATTAATGTTATCTACTGGTTATCTGGCCTTTATCCGTAATTTATATTTGGCATCCTAATTGCCCAACATATTTGAAAAACTTTTTGATTAGAAAATTGCCTACTTTATTCTTAGCGTAAACCTCTTTGTCATGTTCACACACAAGCTTGAATAAAACAATGAGAATTAGGAGAGCCAACAACGTTGCACATAGAAAAATTCATGCTGAAGGATAAAAAAGCCCTGGTGATTGGCATTGCAAACGAAGATTCTATTGCCTACGGCTGCGCAAAGGCCTTCAAATCCCTCGGAGCCGATTTAGCGATTACTTATTTTAACGACAAGGCTAAACCCTACGTCGAGCCTCTGGCAAAGGAGCTTGAGGCATCTATTTTCATGCCATGCGACGTGAGAAAAGAGGGAGACCTGGAAAAAGTTTTTACTGAAATTGGTCGAAAATGGGGCAAACTCGACATCGCACTCCATTCAATAGCCTTTGCCCCAAAGGGTGACCTGCAAGGAAGGCTGGTTGACTCATCCCTTGAAGGATTTCTCACCGCAGTGGATGTCTCTTGCCATTCCTTCATACGAATGGCCCGGCTGTCCGAATCCCTAATGAAGGAAGGCGGAACCCTATTTACCATGAGCTACTATGGCGCGCACATGGTCGTGGAACATTACAACCTCATGGGGCCGATAAAGGCAGCCCTGGAAGCTACCGTAAGATACCTGGCGGCAGAACTAGGCCCGAAGATCCGGGTTAACGCAATTTCTCCCGGGCCCATCCAGACGCGCGCAGCATCCGGCCTTTCACACTTCGATGAGCTTCTAAGCATAGCAACCGTGAAGGCCCCGGCCAAAGCACTCGCCTCAATAGATGATGTAGGGAATGCAACCGCGGCATTGGCAACTGAAGCAGGGAAGTTGATAACCGGTGAGACTATATACGTTGACGGTGGGTACCACATAATCGATTAACTTTAAGCAATGAGGTAAGGATGATTTTACATACGAGTTTAATGCGAAATACCGAAGTTAAGAGGAGGTCTTAACCTATGCCGGAAGAATTAGAACCGAAGATTGACCAGCTAATTGACAGCAACAAAGAAATTTCTCAGCTAAAACAAATTGTGAAGAAACACAAAGTTTATTGGATAGTCCAAGAGATGATTAATACGAATGAGAAAGGGGATAAGGTAAAAAACGGCTTCGTCTTAGCCCTTGTCGGAACACGCCAGAAAGTTTCCGACAAAGGTAAGACCTCAGAGATATTCGACAGCCTTGACCGAGTTGCCCAATGGATTATACCTAAAGAGAACCCCGAGGTCCGATTCGAGACTAAACGACATAACAGCATCTTTTTCTACATCCCCGGGGATGACCGGGACGAAGATAGAAGAAACGTCGTCGTATCCTTGTGGGTCTTGCATCGCGAGGGGTTCCACCGACCGATCGATAAACACCAGACAGAAGCAGTCAAAGAAATGGAAAAGAGGCTTAAGAGCATTGGCTCCCCGAAGGACCGTTGGAAAGAATCTTCAGAGGAAAGCATTTAACTTCAATTAGGAAAGAGGACATACATGGCCAAGATGAGTAACACAACTTTCGAGGAAATAGAGATAGGGGCAACAGCGACACTCACACGCATATTATCCAAGACCGACATTGAAGTCCTTGCCCTGGTATCGGGAGACGCAAATCCCTTTCATATAAAGAGTGAGGATGATTTCGAGGTCCAATCTGACGCAAATGCGACGCAGGGAGTCGGTGCCGAAGCACTGGTGTCTGCCGCATTAGGCACGAAGTTGCCTGGTCCGGGGATGAAGATAATCGAGCAGGACCTGCGCTTCGACGGAACAATCGCAGTCGGAGATAAACTCACCGCCACCGTTACCGCCAAGGAGAAGCGAAAAAAGAATGCCCTGGTCTTGTTTGATTGCCGCTGTGTCAACCAGGACGGCCAGGAACTGGTCTCCGGGACGGTAACCGTGTCCGCCCCGACAAAGAAGATAAGTTACAGCGAAGTAGCCCCGCCTCAACTGGTGCTTCGAAGGGGAGACGCATTCATCAAACTCTTCAAAGCTTGCGAGGAGATACCGCCGGTAGTATGTGCGGTCGTGCACCCCTGCGATAAGAACTCCCTCCTCGGGCCGGTCGAGGCGGCAAAGAGGGGAATTATAGAGCCGGTGCTGGTCGGCCCTGAGGATAGGATACGTGGTGTGGCCGAGGCTGAGGGGGTTGACCTTAGTCCATACAGAATAGTCCCTACACTGCACAGTCATGCCGCCGCAGAGAAAGCGGTGGAGCTGGCCAGAGCGGGAGAGGTGGAGGCGTTGATGAAGGGCAGTCTCCACACCGATGAACTCCTGGCACCGGTCGTGCCGTCTGCCACCGGCCTAAGGACTTCGAGGAGGATCAGCCATGTGTTTGTCATGGACGTCCCATCGTACCCCCGTATGTTGTTGATCACCGATGCGGCGATAAACATCTATCCCAAGCTGGAGGAGAAGGTGGACATAGTGCAAAACGCCATAGACCTGGCGCATGCGCTGGGGATAGAGGAGCCCAAGGTGGCCATACTATCGGCGGTGGAGACGGTGAATCCGAAGATAGAGTCGACCATAGAGGCGGCGGCATTGTGCAAGATGGCCGACCGGGGGCAGATTACCGGGGGGATACTGGATGGGCCGTTGGCGTTTGACAATGCCGTGAGCGAGGAGGCGGCCAAGACTAAGCACATAGTGTCGCCGGTGACCGGTGTTGCGGACATACTGCTGGTGCCGGACCTGGAATCTGGGAATATGCTGGCAAAACAGTTGTCCTATCTTGCCGGGGCAGAAAGCGCCGGGATCGTACTGGGCACACGCGTGCCCATAGTGCTGACCAGCCGGGCCGATTCGGTACGGTCAAGACTGGCCTCCACGGCGGTAATGGCTCTTGTCGCCCATGCCCGAAGAACCGGAAAACTCCCCGTGAGGTAAAAGAAAATGTCCGATTCGATACTCGTACTCAACGCTGGTTCGTCCAGTCTTAAATTCTCGGTATTCCTTAAAGACAGTCTCAAGCTGCTTCTTCGAGGCCAGATTGAGGGCATTTTGACCAAGCCCCATTTCGTAGCACGCGCTGATTCAGGTGATATTGTCGGAGAGGAAGACTGGCCTTCGGGGACGAATCTTGGGCACGGAGGGGCCGTCGAGTTTCTGTTTAAATGGGGAAGAACCGGCGTGCTCGAAGGGCACGGTATTGCCGCCGCTGGACATCGGGTAGTTCATGGAGGGCTTGAATTCACAAAACCAGTGGTGATAGATAACCATGTCATCTCAGCATTGGAAAGACTCGAACCCCTCGCACCCCTCCATCAACCTCACAACCTGGCGGCGATAAAGGCTATAATGCAAAGGGTACCGGAACTCCCCCAGGTTGCTTGCTTTGATACGTCGTTTCACCGAACTCAACCGGCTATCGAGCAGATATACGCAATACCGCGCAAGTACACCGACGAAGGAGTAAGACGGTACGGTTTTCACGGCCTATCCTACGAATACATCTCTTCGGTCTTACCCAAGTACGACGAGGAACTGGCCGCTGGCCGCGCTGTCGTAGCACATCTGGGCAACGGGGCCAGTATGTGCGCAATGCGGAATGGCAGGAGCATATCAAGTACGATGGGTTTTACCGCGGTCGGCGGTTTACCGATGGGAACACGCTGTGGGGCAATTGACCCGGGCATACTGCTTTATTTGATGAATCAGCACGGTATGGATGCTCAATCCATAGAAAATCTCATTTACAATCAATCCGGATTGTTGGGCGTCTCGGGCATCTCCAGCGACATGCGGGCACTGCTGGCAAGCAAGGACCCGCGCGCTCAAGAGGCGGTTGACCTCTTCGTTTATCGAATCGATAGGGAACTTGGCTCTCTCGCCGCCCTGGGCGGAATTGATGGGATCGTATTCACCGGGGGTATAGGTGAAAACTCGGCTATTATCCGAGCCAGGGTTTGTCGAGACGCTAAATGGCTTGGTCTTGACTTTGACGAGAAAGCAAACGAAACGGGCGGCCCACAAATAAGCAAGGAAAATAGCCGGATTTCTGCCTGGGTAATACCGACTAACGAAGAGTTAATGATTGCTACGCACACAAAGCAGATGCTTTTAAAGAAAGGAGATTAAGCAAACATGTCGGAGGTGCAGCATGTTCCTGGGGATTATTAATAAGAACGTGGATGACCTCGAACCTATCTGCCTGTTTGTCACAAGCCTTGACATGGAAGGACCGAATGAAGAAGAAGTTGGTAAAGCAGTTCGTGCACTTCTAGACGAATTTAAGCTAATTAGAACCCCAAACCCTTTTGTTTGGTTCTTTCTTGGCAGATGGAAAGCGTCGGTATCGGCGGAGCGGAAGGATAGAATCACGAGACTTCTTGACAGCCTGAAATCCGTCGACGGCGTTGCATTGGTAACGGTTTCCTTTGCGTGGACTATTTTTATGCAAAATTGGCAGGTCGCATGGAAGGCCTGGAGGGAAATAATATCTTGATTTGGAGGTTAAGATGGACGACGTTAAAGAACAAACCAAAAAATTTACTGGTTTCTACAATCTAATGGCAAAAGTAGGCGAACTATACTTTAAGAGGGTTTTTGACGCACAGAAGGCCTTTATGGCCAAGATGGAAGAAGCCGTTCAAGACAATCTCAAACCAGACGGCGCTGTCAATGCTCATCCTGGAGACACTGAAGACCAGAATCCCTGGCAAGCATGGTTATCTTACGTAACGGATTCCATCCAGCGTTCCGTCCTCTTCTGGGACACCATGCGCCAGCGGGGCAACATTTTCATGGAACATGAGCGCGCCGGAAAACCGCCGGTACTTGTTTTTGATTACGAAACAATCGTAGACGGGCGTGAGTTCAAGAAGCCGGTAAACTTTGCGCTTCTAAGAATAATTCCGCCGAAAGGAATCAAAGTTGACGACAACAAACGTCCCTTCATCATCATCGACCCGCGCGCCGGGCATGGTCCCGGAATAGGCGGTTTCAAAAAGGATTCCGAGGTCGGTGTTGCTCTCAAGGAAGGGCATCCTGTTTACCTGGTGAGCTTTTTCCCCGAGCCGATGCCTGACCAGACTATGCTCGACGTATCCAATGTGCAAATTGAGTTCGTGAAAGTCGTACACGACCGACATCCCAATAGCCCAAAACCGGTTATTTACGGCAACTGTCAGGGCGGCTGGGCTACGATGATGGTGGCCGCATCGCGCCCCGACATAGTCGGGCCGGTCGTCATTAACGGGGCACCGCTGTCATACTGGAGCGGGAGCTGGAGCGGGGGTGAAAGTGAAAACCCCATGCGCTATGCCGGAGGACTCTTGGGTGGTACATGGATGGCTCTTCTGGCCAGTGACCTGGGCAACGGAAAGTTCGACGGTGCGAATTTGGTGCAGAACTTCGAGAATCTAAACCTGGCGAATACATTCTGGGACAAGTATTATCATCTTTTTGAAAATGTAGACACAGAGCCCCCGCGCTTTCTCGAATTTGAAAAATGGTGGCATGGTTATTCTCTCATGAACGAAGAAGAAATCCACTGGATAGTGGATAATCTCTTCATCGGCAACAAATTGGCCCGCGGCGAGGTGAAAGCCGGGTCTCATTCCTTCTTCGATTTAAAGTCCATTCGCTCCCCGATCATAGTATTTTCCTCTAAAGGTGACAACATCACGCCGCCGCAACAGGCATTAAACTGGATTGCGGACGTGTACACTAGCACTCAAGAAATCAAAGCCAATGGACAGGTAATCGTGGCGCTGATTCAGGAGGAGGTTGGACACCTGGGAATCTTTGTGTCCGGCCGGGTAGCAAAAAAAGAACATTCTCAGATCGTCGAAGTACTTCAGTATATAGAAAGGCTTCGTCCCGGTTTATACCTGATGCGCATTCACGAGGTTAATGGTAAAGAAGGAATACGTTATGAGGTTACCCTAGAGGAAAAAAGGCTGGAAGACTTACGCCGTGCAAACAAATTGGAGCGTAAAGACGAAAAACCGTTTGAAGTGGTTGAAGAGGTATCTCAACTTAATGAAAAAGCCTATACCCTCTTTGCCCGTCCATTCATTCGTCCCATGGTCAATGAGACTACTGCCCAGCTTGGCCGGGTATTCAACCCTTTGCGCTGGCAGTGCTGGGCGTTCAGCGATTTGAATCCGGCCATGTGGCCATTAGCGGTGATAACCCCATTTGTCAAAAACTCGCGTAAACCTTCTTACCCCGAAAACCCGTACAAGATGTTCGAGAAGATGGGTTCGAAGGCGGTAAGCGCATGGCTTGACCTGCTCAGGGACCTGCGTGACGCTTCACAAGAATCCCTTTTCTTCCAAATTTACGGCAGCATGGTCGCTCTCGGTGTAACAGGAACTAAATGGGAAGAAGGGGTCGAAGCTAAGGTAGACCCGCGAGAATTACCCTTCGTGAAGGAGGCTCTCTCCGTGATAGATAAAGGTGGTTACCCCGAAGCACTAGCAAGAATCGCAGTGCTTGTGGGCACGGGAGCCGAAGCGATTCCACTTCACAGATTGGAGCTTGCTGATAAATTTATACGCTCTGACGAGGTAGTGTCAAAGATGTCAGAAGACGAACGGCGGAGGATCAGAAACGAGCAGGTGGTTATCGTAGAGTTCGAACCCAAGCGCGCCTTAGAGTCACTGCCTGTGTTGCTTGCTAATCATGGAGACAAGGAGAAGATGCTTTCGATTCTGGAAAGGGTTAAAGCGGATTTTGAACTCAACCAAAAGCAAAGGGCCATACTGGAAAAAATCGGCAAGGTTCTGGGTTCACCCGCACCGGATTTCAAGATAGGCTCAGTCGAGAAGGGAGTTCGCCCTATTCCACCGAAAAAGATGAAAGCATCAACAAGAAGGGTTCGATAAAACCCATAGCTTAAATCGAAGCTGTGTGATGAAAGAAAGGACAAAATGTCTGGTTCTGAAAGATTAAAACCTGAACTCCCAGGTATCGAGGCTGGAAGCTTTTCCTTGAATGTGAACACGTTAACTTCGTCGATGATGAAGAAGCCGGGCTCTATCACTATAGCGGCATAATAAAAATCTCTATTTTAGAGGTATCTGAAGAATGAACCCTCCTCTTAGGATGCTCGTAGGCGCTGCATGCATCGTTATCATAATCGCGGGTATGCATGCAGCAGCATCAATAGTCGGTTTTGTTTTTTTTGCAGCGCTTCTGGCAAACAGTATCGTCCCAATCGTTGATTGGATGGAGAGAAAGGGGCTTAAGCATTCGCTGGCTCTATCCATAACCATTATAGTTTTAATTATAGGCGGTATGGCTATTACCACGTTAGTCGGAGCCTCCCTGTCAAAGTTGATTCAAACCTTGCCCACCTATGAGTCCCAATTAACCGGTTTAAAGGAGAGTGTGAAGGATATTCTCATACGCATAAAAATCGACCCCTCGGAGCTGTTCTCTTCCACCGAATTCGATTCCAGGGCCATAATCAGGACGGTCGGCTCCTTTCTCGGCACGGTGCTTAAAATGATCGGCAACTCTATATTCCTCTTAATATTGATAGCTTTAATGGTAATAGAGATTACTAATCTTGAGAAGAAATTGCAGGAGGGCCGGTATACTCAGAGAATAATTAACGCACGGAGATTAGAGGTCAGAAAAGACATCAGAAAGTTTGTATCAATTACCGCTTTGGTTGGCTTTCTTACCGCCTGCGGGAACTTAATCCTTCTTGTTATATTGGGAGTTGACTTTGCATTGCTCTGGGCAGTTCTATCTTTTCTATTTAGTTTTATTCCCGCCGTCGGAGGCATATTATCTCTTATCCCGCCTTTTCTTTTGGCGTTTTTAGAGTTTGGCTGGACTAAAGCCATTATAGTTGCCGTCGGTTTCATAGTCATAAATAACGTCTGCGACAACGTGATCAAACCCAAGCTGATGAAACAGGGACTGGATATATCTATACTCCTCATCTTTCTTTCGCTGCTCTTCTGGAACTGGGTCTTAGGACCGATCGGGGTAATACTGGCAATACCGCTTACATTAGTAATTAAGAGAACCGTTGCGGAATTAAGTAGAGCGGAAAATCAGACAGAACTGGGGCCGGGGTCAAGTTAACATTGAAAGGATTAAGTAAATGCCTTTGGAAACTAAAGTACCAAACCTGACATTTGACGAGATAGAGGTGGGTGCCACGGCGGTGACGGCACTGGTTGCTCGTGCAAAAAGAACTGCAGGATTCGTTACGAAGTAGATGTAAAAATATTAAATGTAAGGAGGGTAAGTTATGGGTAGCGTTGACCAAAGACATGAGAAGCTGGTTAGCTTGCTAATAAATCTATTTGAATCCGAAGCCCGGGGGAAATTTGCTTTTGATTTGGCATTTAATACCGTGACCAATCTACTGAGAGCCCAAGCTCTGGAGAAACTCTTGATAGATAGCGGGGTCATTGATGCTAAACAACTTGAACAATATGTGAACAAAGCTGTCAGCGAATTTCCGGAGAACTTCAAGCGTATTTTTGCTGAATTAGCAAGTATGGCTGAAGAATGAGAACTGAAGCAATGGAATAGCGGAACAGGAAAGAAAAGAACAAAGGAACAAACAATGGAGAAATCGGCAAATCACGGGCTCACGCATCTATCACTAAAAAAACCTACCCTCAACTGGTTGCTCGTTTTTATTCCGGTGACTCTTGTGCTCGAACATGCAGGGCATATTCCGGCTCCGTTTATTTTTTTCTCTGCAGCACTAGCGATCCTCCCCATAGCCAGTCTAATCGTAAAGGCTACAGAACAGATTGCCGCACGTACTGGTGATGCCATAGGCGGGCTTCTCAACGCCACTTTCGGGAATGCCCCTGAGCTGATCATCACTATTGTTGCGCTGAAGGCCGGATTGTTTGACATGGTTCTGGCGGCACTTATCGGAGCAATCCTTGCGAATCTCCTACTTGCCCAGGGGGTGTCGTTCCTTCTTGGAGGCTTACGTCACCACGTACAGGAATATAACGCATCGGCGATGCGACTTTATAGCTCGATGATGCTTCTGGCCGTCATCAGCTTAGCGGCGCCGAGCGCCTTCAGCCGGTTTTTCTCTTCTCAGGACACCGTGCGGCAGGAGCACCTTTTGAATCTAGGGCTGTCGATAGCTCTACTCGTTGCCTACGGCCTCTATCTCTTGTTTATGCTGAAGACCCACCCCGATGTTTTCTCCAGCGCCGGCCATAATGAAGAACACCACAGCGAAGGCCGGCAATGGGGGATACCCAGGGCCGTCGGGAGCCTTTTAGCCGCCTCGGTGCTAGCCGCCTTGATGAGTGAGATTCTTGTTGGCGCGGCTGAGGGGACAGGGAAAGCTTTGGGCATGTCCCAGACGTTTATCGGTCTTGTCTTTCTTGCAATCGTGGGTGGTGCGGCGGAAAGCGGGTCAGCCATTGTCACTGCCAGGAAAGACAAGATGGACCTCTCCGTGGGGATACTACTCGGGAGCTGCATCCAGATCGCGCTATTCGTAGCACCCGTATTGGTCCTGATGAGCTATGTAGTAGCTCCAAATCCCTTGACCCTCTCTTTCGGAAGGATGGAGATCGGGACGCTTTTTCTCGCTGTCCTCATCGGCGCAGTGGTTTCTGGGGACGGCCACGCCAACTGGTATAAAGGAGTTCAGCTTATCACTGTATATGTTATTATAGCGCTCATGTTCTATTTCATGCCGGGATAAACCTGTTTTTAGGAGAACTCTCTTAAACGGAGAATAGAGCAGGAAAGTTCACAAAATGTATATATTGATGGGGAACGGGTAATATAACAAATCAAAAAAATAAAAGGAAAAAGATTGGATTAAAAAAAATAAAAAAGATGGACTCTAAGCTAATAAAATATGTGAGTCTCGTGAGGAGGGAATGTGAATAGCATTAGAATCGGATTGGGCTTATTAGGTACGGTTTTCTCGCTTTGTAAATTACACGGATTTATCTTTTTCTTCCTTCTCATTTCGCTCTTATACTCCTGCCACGGGGAGAAGAAAGAAGGGTCTCAGGCTTCCGCCGTCGAGGTTACGGTCATCAAGGCCGAGCCTAAAACCGTGCCGGTGACGATTGAGTACGTGGGGCAAACCCAGAGCTCCCACATCGTCGAGATTAGGGCCCGGGTCGAGGGTTATATAGATAAAATAGCCTATAAAGAAGGTTCTCTGGTCAAAAAAGGCGACCTATTGTTTCAACTTGACCCACGCCCATTCCAGGCTAAAGTCGAGGAGGCAAAAGGGGAGCTTGCTGCGGCAAAGGCAAATCTTACCAGGGCTAAGCGCGAGTATGCCCGTATAGAACCCCTTTATAAACAAAATGCAGTGAGTCAAAGAACCCGAGATAATGCCGAGGCAGCCCTTCTAGAAGCGGAGGCGTCCGTACAATCAGCCAAGGGGAAACTCATGGATGCCGAGGTCAACCTGGGTTATACCACAATCACTTCTCCGGTTACCGGGCTTTCTGACTTCGCCACTCAGCGAGAAGGCGCATTGGTATCACCCGGACCGGACAGCCTGCTTACGACTATATCCGTTCCCGACCCGATGTGGGTCTACTTCAGTGTTTCAGAAAACGACCTGTTTAAGTATCGA
Organism: Thermodesulfobacteriota bacterium; assembly: GCA_035559815.1. Taxonomy (NCBI): domain Bacteria; kingdom Pseudomonadati; phylum Thermodesulfobacteriota; species Thermodesulfobacteriota bacterium. The sequence continues at coordinate 43,050 of DATMAT010000004.1, read as the reverse complement.
GACCAGATTATCAAAGGGTATTTAAACTTCCCACCGAAGGACGATTTCCAGGTGCAACTGGTGCTGGCGGACGGTTCGATCTTTCCGGAAAAGGGCCGTGTGACGTTTGCCGCGCCGTTGTTTAGTCAGCAAACCGGAACCTTCCTCGTCCGGGCTGTGCTGGCTAACCCGCCTATGCCAGCTAGCCCATATGGTCTTTTGCGTCCGGGACAGTTTGTGCAGGTACAGTTGATCGGAGCCACCCGTCCAAATGCCATTGTCGTGCCGCAACAAGCGGTGGTGCAAACAGCAAAAGGACATGCAGTGTATGTGGTAAAAGACGGCAAAGCGGAGCTTCGTAACGTCGAGGTCGGCGAATGGCAGGGCGCCGATGGCTGGTTCATCACGTCGGGGCTGAAAAGGGGAGAAGAAGTGGTCGTAACCGGAACCAATAAGCTCAGAGAAGGTGCGCCGGTAAAGATTGCTCAGCAGAGTACTGCGGGGGCCCAGGGCGCAGATCCCTCTTCGCAAGCGGGACAGTAATAATAGATTAAGGAGGCGTATGGATGTTTTCCGGGATATTTATTGATAGACCGATTTTAGCGGCGGTGATTTCGATTATAATTGTACTGGCCGGACTTGTTTCAGCGCTGACATTACCTATAGCGCAGTATCCCAACATCACCCCGGTTCAGATCCAGGTGACGGCAACCTACCCCGGTGCGGACGCTGAGGACGTATCCAATGCGGTCGCCGCCCCGATAGAGTACCAGGTAAACGGCACCGAAGACATGATCTATATGTACTCGACCAGTTCTTCCACGGGCAATTACACCCTATCGGTGTTTTTTGGCATAGATACCGACCCGGACATCGCCCAGGTCAACGTGCAGAACCGGGTTCAATGGGCAATGGCTCAGCTACCTACCTCGGTACAGGCGCAGGGCATACAGGTGCAACCGCGCACAAACTCCTTTCTCATGGTAATCGCTCTGGTTTCTCCCGACGGCACATACGACCAAGCCTATCTAACCAACTATGCCAATCTCTATGTCCTGGATGCCTTTAAACGTATCCCTGGTGCAAACCTCTCTCAGATCTTTGGCGTTCCTTTTTATGCAATGCGTCTATGGTTGAAGCCGGACCGTATGGCACAGCTAAAGATTACCGCCACCGATATTGCCGAGGCAGTAAAAGCCCAGAACGAGCAGTATTCTACCGGACAGATCGGCCAATCACCCACATCTAACCCGGTAGAGCTTAGCTTCCCTATCATAGCGCAGGGGCGGATGTCTGACCCCTCCGAGTTCGAGAATATCATCCTGCGCACCGATTACACGGGCGCAGCGGTAGTACGAATAAAAGACGTGGGGCACGCAGAGCTCGGCATGCAGAGTTACTCGCTACGCTCCAGATACGACAATAAACAGGCGGCGCTGATAGCAGTCTACCAGCAGGCAGACGCCAATGCCCTCGATGTTTCAAAGCAGGTTAGGCAGACTCTGGAAGAACTGAAAAAGGACTTCCCGCCCGGACTGGACTATCAGATTGCGCTGGACGCCACCAAGTTCATTAAGGCGTCAATAGACGAGGTGTTCCATACTCTAATGGAAGCGGTAGTTCTTGTGGTGCTGGTCGTCTTCCTTTTTCTCCAGAGCTTCAGGGCAACGGTCATACCCTGTATCGCCATCGTGGTCTCAATAGTGGGTACGTTCATCGGCATGTATGCGTTGGGCTTCTCCATCAATATGCTGACGTTATTCGGTATGGTCCTGGCGATTGGTCTTGTGGTAGATGATGCAATCGTAGTCGTCGAGAACGTCGAGCGTAACATGCATGAGTTCCACCTGGAGCCACGCCAGGCTACCCGGCGTGCCATGGAGGAGGTCACCGGTCCGGTTATCGCCATTGTCCTTGTGCTTGGTGCTGTTTTCATTCCGACAGCGTTCCTTGGCGGTATCACCGGACAGCTTTACAAACAGTTCGCCGTCACGATTGCAATATCCATGGCTATATCCGGATTTGTGGCACTGACGCTCACGCCGGCGCTTGCGGCTATCATCCTTAAACCGCAGCACGGTGATAAAAAAGGCTTCTTAGGAAGATTCTTCAAGTGGTTTAACGACTGGTTCGACCGTATGACACACCACTATACCAACGCAGTCCGTTCCGTGATTAAACGGGCAACCTTGGCCCTGATTCTGTTCGGTATTATGGTGGTGGGGATATATAGTCTTTTCCGCACCATCCCGACGAGCTTCGTGCCCGCTGAAGACCAAGGTTACTTGTTTGGTGTAGCCTACTTGCCCGATGCGGCAAGCCTAGACCGAACGGAGAAGGTGGGCAAACAAGCAACCGACATTTTTCTTAAGAATCCTGCCGTCTATTCGGTCGCCGTCCCAAATGGATATAGCTTGCTTGATTCTCAATTGAAAACAAATGCGGCAACGCTTTTTATCTCACTCAAGGACTATGAAGAGCGTGAGGAAAAGTCCATGCAGGCTCCTGCGATAATCCAGGAGGTCTTCCCAGAGCTTGCAGCGATTAAGGATGCTCAAGTTTTTCCCATGAACCCACCGTCAATACCCGGTCTTGGTGTAACTGGTGGCTTTGAGTTTTGGGTCCAGTATCGGGGCAGCGGAGGCTACTCCGAGGTGGATAAAGTTACGCGCGAGTTTATAGGGAAGGCCAGCCAACGCCCGGAGCTAGTAGGACTGGCCAGTACTATCCACTCTACCAGTCAAAAGCTTTTCCTCGAGGTTGACAGGCAAAAGACTCAAGCGCTCGGAGTGCCCATTAAGGATGTGTATGACGCCATGCAGACGCTCTACGGCTCGCTCTATGTGAGTCAATTTGACAAGTATAGCCAGGTGTTCCAGGTCATTTTGCAGGCAGAGTCTCGATACCGGGTACGCCCGGAGGACATTGGACAGATTTACGTGCGCACAAGTCAGGGAGATATGATGCCGCTTTCAGCGGTAGTTAAGACCCGCTATACTACCGGGCCTGACCTGGTTTCCCGGTTTAATGGCTTTCCTTCAGCGAAGATCACCGGCAGCGCTGCACCCGGTTATAGCTCAGGACAAGCGATAGCAACCATGGAAGAAGTTGCCCGCGAAGTACTGCCTGAGGGCTTTACGTTTGCCTGGAGCGGAGAGGCATTCGAGGAGAAACAGAGTGGCGGGACTTCATCGCTCGCTTTTATATTCGGTCTTATATTGGTGTTTCTCATCCTTTCAGCCCAGTATGAGAGCTGGTCTCTGCCTTTGAGTGTGACCCTGGCCGTACCGACTGGCATTTTCGGTGCACTGCTGGCCGTCTGGCTTCGAGGGCTCGACAACGACGTCTATTTCCAGATCGGCCTGGTTACACTGGTCGGTTTGTCTGCGAAGAATGCAATTTTAATCGTCGAGTTTGCGGTGCTAAAACGCCGGGAAGGGCTTTCTTTCTTAGATGCGGCAGCAGAAGCGGCGCGGCTCAGGCTTAGGCCGATCGTGATGACCTCGCTATGCTTCATTCTTGGTATGGTGCCCCTGGTCATTGCCAGCGGAGCAGGAGCCAACAGCCGCCACTCGATCGGTACAGGGGTTATGGGCGGCATGACCTCGGCCACGTTACTGGCAGTATTCTTCGTGCCGCTATTCTTCTTCCTTGTAGAGAACTTCAGCGAGCGTTTTTTCGGTAAAGAGAAGAAGGTCACAACTGCAGAGCCGGTACACGGCGATGGGGTGGCACAGACCGTAAACCCAAAAGAGGAAAAAGTCTAAATGATGCTCAAATTTCTTATTCTCCCAATAATCTTTGCTTTGATGCTCTCAGCCTGCATGCTTGGGCCGAATTACAGCCGACCGGATTTGGATGTTCCACAAGGCTGGCGTTTATCAGTCGAGAAGGCTAATGAAGTTGCCAACGTTTCCTGGTGGGAACAGTTCAATGACCCGGTTTTAAGCAAGTACATACAAACTTCGCTTGAGCAAAACAAAGACCTCAAGATAGCCATAGCAGTGGTTCAAGAATACTACGCCCGGCTGGGCATTACCCGCTCTGAGCTTTTCCCCCAGTTAGATGCAGCAGGTGCGGCAGGCAGGATAAGGTCTTCGAGTAGCTTTCTCCCCAGTTCTGAAGGCGTTGACCGAAATTTCAATGCCTTTGTCATCGCCTTTAACCTTTCCTATGAACTGGATATATGGGGACGTATACGAAGGGCAACTGAGGCTGCCCGCGCCGAGCTTTTGAGCCAGGAAGAAGCCCAGCGTACCGTTATTCTAACCCTTGTTACCTCCGTAGCTAGCACGTACATTGACTTGTTAGATCTTGATAAACGACTCGATATCGCCCGTCAAACACTTAAGTCCTTCGAGGAATCCCTCCGTCTTATTGAGCTTCAATTCAAAGGTGGAATTGTGTCGGAATTGGAAGTCCGGCAAGCACAGTCGCAGGTTGAGTCTGCTGCTGTGGTGATTCCACAACTGGAAACTCAGATTGCCCAGAAAGAGAATCTGTTGAGCGTATTATTGGGAAAAAATCCCGGTGCCATAGAAAGGGGTCGTACAATTGATGAGCTGTCATTGCCTAACATTCCTTCTGGACAACCCTCGGATTTGCTCGAGCAACGTCCTGATATTCTACAAGCCGAGAATCAGCTTATTGCAGCAAATGCAAGAATCGGCGAGGCAAAGGCCGAGTATTTCCCAAAAATCAACCTTGCCGCCCTCCTTGGTTTTGAAACGCCGGAGCTTGATAATTTTTTCGATCACTCCTCGCTTTTCTACCATTTTGGCGGCGTCCTTGCCCAGCCGCTCTTCGAGGGAGGAAGAATAATATACAAGGTTAAGGGAGCCGAAGCACACAAGGAACAGGCGCTCTTCAACTACGAACAGACAATACTTAACGCGCTTAAAGAGGTTAATGATGCACTCGTAGGATATAAAAATTCTGATGCAGAGTTAGGAATACAGGCCAGGCAGGTAGCCGTATTGAAGGATTACCTTCGTCTGGCCGAACTCCAGTATGACGAGGGATTGGTGGAATACCTAAACGTACTCGATGCTCAGAGACAACTCTTTGATGCCCAGCTTGCACAAGCACAAACACAAGGCAAGCACTTCCTAAACCTTGTGGGTTTGTACAAAACTCTAGGCGGAGGCTGGGTGGTGGAGGCGGAAAAGCTGAGTGATAGTTCGCAGAAACTACAAAATTAACTCCAATACCAATCGAATAATGCTTTAATAGTTTCATTCTCATATTATCTGTGCCAAGTAAAGAGCAGTATCTCTAGGGAGAGAATAAGGTGCATAGATTATTCTCTAGATTTTGGTCTACCGATGATAGAGGGCTTACTGTTCTGCTCGCTGTGATGGTTGTCTACTTGTTAATACTATATCCATTTTCCACTCTCGGCGCATTCGGAGGTTTTGTTATATCTTTATTTTTTACTCTTGTTTTAATCTCCGGCGTCACAGCCGTTACTGATAGGTCATTTATTAAGATACCAGCAATCGCATTTATACTGCTTATTTTTGTGCTCCATCACTACTTATTAAAATCTCAGGCTACGCTTCTAGATTTTATCGATACTTTAGTATCACTCATATTTCTAGGTCTATTTGAATTTGTAGTGCTCTTTCATGTCTTTCGTGAGGGTCCGATTACCGCGCACCGTATCAGGGGTGCCATTGTCGCTTATATGCTGTTTGGCCTTATCTGGGCTCAATCATATCTGTTGATTGAGTTATATTCACCAAACTCTTTTGACATTAATGGCCTACCCTATGTACCCCTAATTCATCAACTCACAGCGAGTCTCATATACTTTAGCTTTGTAACACTCACGACAATCGGCTATGGCGACATCACGGCCATAAATCCATTTGCGCGTGCCCTGGTGATGTTTGAAGGCCTAATGGGTCAGCTTTTTCCCGCAATCTTGATTGCTAGACTTGTGTCCCTTCAGATCTACCAAAAAGAATCGGGGCGGGATAAATAAAATGGCATATAAAAAACAAAACGATACGTGGTATTCTCAGGCTAGCGAATGGCTCTTGATTACAGACAATTGGCACAAGATTATATATATTAAGGGTCTATGGTTAAAAAAGCTCAACAAACCGTGAAGAAGCTGACCCACCCAATCAAGCACTTTTGGGAAACCGACCTAAGCCTGACCGTTCTTCTAGTATTGTTATTTATATCCATATTTATCATCACCCCGTTACACCATGCCGGAGAGCTTCGTGCATTCCTTATCTCAGAGATTATATTCTCGCTCATACTCATTACCGGTGTGATGTCAGTAGTCAAATATCAATTCATCACCTTCCTGGCCGTTGCATTCGCTTTGGCCTCCTTCCTGGTTCGCTGGATGCGTATTCTGTTACCTTTTGAGAAGCTAGTGATCCTGGATAACTTAATGTCTATGTTATTCATGGGGGTGCTCGCAGTGGTAGTGCTGATACAGGTGCTCCGTGAGGGTCCGGTAACGATGCACAGAATCATGGGAGCAGTAGTCGTTTATCTGCTTCTCGGCTTAATGTGGGCATATGCTTATGACCTGGTCGAGCTATTGCGGCCTCAATCTTTCGTGGCGGAAGGCTCGCCCATGTCGGTCCTGAACAACGAGATCCCTCCGCCGAAGCTTTTATACTTCAGTTTTGCCACGCTAACCACCGTCGGCTATGGGGATATAACAGCGGCGAATCCTATTGCCCGTTCCTTGGCGGTTCTTGAAGCACTAGTTGGTCAGCTTTTTCCGGTGATACTTATTGCCAGGCTAGTATCCATGGAACTTTTTCACCGTCAACTCCGAAAGGAGTCCGGAAAAGACCGGTCTTCAGGCTAGTAAAAAGTGTGCCGGAAAGTCTTAATCCCGGCTCAGCGGTTGCTCACTCCACTAATACTGACCTTTCTCAAATCCTCTTGAAGAGCGGCCAGGATTTGCTCAAGAGCCTCGTTCCACCCTTCCACCAGGATGGAAGGAGAATTAGAACTTAGCGCGATTTCCCGGCGGTAATTATTTTGAAAAACTATCACCGGGTTGGCCGGTCGGTCGTCTATGAGAAAAAACTGTATAGCCAAAACTGCTTTCGGTGCACTCCGGGTCCTGAAATCACCATACAACTCGCTTACGTTACCCTGGAGTGTAAAATCAGTATTCAAATTGGCGGTTGAGTCCACCACGTGCTGGAATGGGCCAGACCGGGATAGGTATTTAATGACTTCATCCGTGATTAGGAGTACCGGTGCCCGGAAGAACTGGTTATAAAAATCCGATTCGTAGCTCAGCTCACCTTTTCGATAGACAAACTCCCTACCCGAAAAGCTCGGTGATATCTGCAGTCTGTCCACTTCCAGCGTGGCTCCGTACACCGCCTGCTTATTCGGATTATTATTATCGGCAACGCTCAGAATGTAATAATTCCTCTCTGGATAGCTCCTTTGCAGTTTGGCACAAGCGGACAAGCCCAGAATTACTACTATAAACAGCGGGAAAACCGGATATCCTTTCATCATTTGCTCACCTCATCCAAGCGCGGCGGGGGATTGCCGAATAGTACCCAGGATGGATATTTCCTGGCCGTATCCATTAGCTCGCTTAAATTTTCAGAAACCCTTCTTATTTCATCGAGTATTATCTCTATTTCTTGTTGCTGGCTGGCAGTAAATGTGTTTAGGGAACTTAAGCCCCTATTAAACTCTGCAATCGTTCTTGGCAATTCCTGGGATGCGACATTGATATTCTGAAGGGCTTTTGAAGCATCCTTCAAGCTTTGTTGAACCTCTTCGCTCTCCATTATTGCGTCTAACCTCTTTGAGTTATTCTCTAGCGATGCCACCAGCCTCCTTATATCCTGAGAGACGGCGGCAACCTGCGCGTCTTCTACTACTTTATTAGTATTGACGAGAAGTAGGTCAACCTTATCCGCAATTCCCTTTATGTCTATGCTTTGGATTGTTTGCGTCAGGTTTTCTACTGCCTGGGTAATAAGGGTAATAGTGCCCGGGGCAGAGGGCACGTAGAAATAATCCGGTTCCCAGTCTATCTTAAGGGGAGTATACCGCTTAGGGTCTAGGTAAAGCATGTTGAGAAAGGCTACCCCGGTGACCCCTTGAGAGGCCAGCTCCAGTCGTAATCCTTTGTCGATCATTGCCTTAAGCAGGTCCTTTCGCTCCAATTCCGGTAATATCCCACCCCGGCTTAATCTGGGACCAACAAGCTCCGGATAAATCTCTGCCCGGACCAGCACGTAATCATACTCGGTGTTGTAATAGTTAAACACGAAGGAAATCTCACTGACGTTACCGATCTGAACCCCCTGGAACTTTAGCGGAGCGCCGACATCCAATCCCTGGACAGACTGATTAAAATACGTCTCTATGGTAACCTTGGCTCGAAAGAACTTACCGGCACCGAATACTATGATGCCTATGACCACGATGATAAATCCGACAATAACGAAAACGCCGATCTTGTAATAATTGGTCTTTGCGCTCATGCCGCATACTCCATTCCGCTTAGATTATCTTTATTACCCTGTCGCATCCAGTTCTACCTCCCTATTGAAGAATTGACGAACCCATGGGTTTGGAGAATGATCCCGCAACTCCTGTGGCTTGCCCGTTGCTATAATACCCTTCGTCCTCTTATCCAGCATGATTACCCGGTCGGCAATGGTATAGATGCTCGGTAGTTCATGTGTTACCACTACGAACGTAATGCCGAGGCTCTGCCTTAGCCTTAAGACCAAGTGGTCTAGCTCTGCCGAAGTGATAGGGTCAAGCCCCGCCGACGGCTCGTCGAGGAAGAGTATCTCCGGGTCTAGAGCCATAGCCCGGGCTATGGCCGCCCGCTTTTGCATCCCCCCGCTTATCTCGGAGGGCATATAATTCTCGAATCCATCTAATCCCACCAGCTTGAGCTTCATACGCGAGATTAAATCCATGGCATCCTGAGGAAGGTCGGTATATTCTTCGAGAGGAAGGCGCACATTTTCAAGTAGCGTCATAGAGCCGAAAAGCGCACCGCGCTGGTACATGACACCGATCTTCTTCAATATTCTGATGCGGTCCTCCCCACCCGCCGCGGCAATGTCATCACCGTCAATCAGGATTTGCCCTTCTGCCGGCTCATACAGGCCGATCATGTGCTTTAGCACAGTGCTCTTTCCGCATCCCGACCCGCCCAGTATAACAAAGATCTCCCCACTGTAGACCTGGAAAGAGATATTATCGATTATAACCCTATCGTCGTAAGCCGCAGTGAAGTTTATGACCCGTATAATCGGCTCTTGGCTTTCGCTCATGCCTAATCAAATTCCCAGGTAGTAGAATAAGACACCGAATATTCCATCGACAAATATGATTAATACTATGCCGCTGACCACCGCACTGGTCGCAGAATCCCCCACTGCCGCCGCACCTGTTTTAGTCCTCAGCCCTTCCAGGCATCCTACACCGGCTATTATCGCCGCAAAAAAGAGGGACTTAAAAAGACCCTGAAGAAGGTCAACGTAGCTAGCCGCCAGCACCATCTCATTCACGTAGGCAACCGGTGGGAAACCCAGCGCCAGCATGACCACGCCCCCTCCCAGAATGCCGAAAAGATCGCCGAAAACCGTCAGGATCGGTATCATGAAGATGGCGGCGATCAGCTTTGGCACCACCAGAAACCTAACCGGATCGAGCCCCATGGTATTGAGTGCATCTATCTCCTCATTCACCTTCATCGTCCCGATTTCTGCGGCAAACGCCGAACCGCTTCTGCCGTTGACCACGATAGCCGTCATTAGCGGGCCGAGCTCCCTGAACACAGCCAGGACCAGAAGGTCGGCGACGAATATTTCCCCGCCATACTTTTTGAGTGGTATGGCTGACTGAAAAGCTATCACCAGCCCTACCAGGAAGTTAACCAATGCGATGATGGAAAGGGCATTCACCCCGATCTTTTCCGAGGTCAAAAACACGTCCTTCCACCTTATCTTACCCGGGTTAAGAAGGGCCCGAAAAAGTGCAACTACCGCTTCTCCAATGAAGGAAATATTAGCCCGAATCTCCTGCCATATATTCACGGTTGCTACACCCACTTCCTCGGGCAGCGCGATATCTTTAGGCTTTTCCGCACTCGTCTCTTTAAACTCTTGAGCGGGAAATAGGTCGAGCAGTTGCTGAAACTCGCTGGCCAGGCTTTTAACCTCGAATCTTCCTCCGGCCTTCTCCTGGAGTTCCCGTAATTTTATGAATAAAGCGATTCCCGAGCCGTCGCAATAATTAACTTGAGAAGCATCTACTACCAACTGTCTCGGTGAAGAACTTTCTAGAGCGGATAGAGCCTTGCTCCAGGCTCTTCCGGTCGTATACGAATCGAGCCGGCCGGCGATTTTCAGGGTTAGGATTTCTCCTTCCTTCTTCTGAATCTCTATAGAGGGGAAAAGCGTATTGTCCGGGATGCCTTTCATATGTGCATAAGTATTCAAACTTTCCTAATTAAATCAATTACGTGCAATGGACAGGCCATTTGGGCGGATATGGCAGTGAAACCGGCAACTGGCCGTAATTGGTAGCATTTAATTGTAAGTAAAGATTATAGTGGTACTCCCTCCCTCCGGATTACCCCCGATATACCGTGCTATCCACGAAATATCGGGCATTTATATACGGAGTCTTTATAAGACCTGTAGCCTACAATCACATGTATAAACTGCCTTGGGCAAGAGTGGTAGGAGCACGCTGCAGCGTACCCCTACTCCCCGTGGCTGCGCAGAGGACATACAAAATCTCTACTCCCTTGAGGGAGAGACACGCTGTCTCCGAATCACCCCGGTTAAAGGAAATTGATTTACAGCACCATCCGCGATTTTTGGAGAGCCGCTAAGCATGGTAAGCACCCATAAAACCGAACTGAAAATGCCTTCATAAGGCCGGTTTTTCTATCCGGTCTTGTATTCGTGCTTATGGAGCGTTACAAAAGCCGCTAAGATATCCGACGTGGTTATTATTCCGCTGAGCCTCCCGTCATCGGATATTACTGGCAGCCCGTTAATCTTGTGTCTTAGCAAAAGGCTGGCTGCCTCTTCTATGGGCGTATTCTCGGTGACGGTGATTACGTCCATCTTCATGATGTCTCCAACGGTGAAGCCATCCTGCAACCGGTATATCTTATCCCACGGTGTCGAGTGACCATAGGGCTCCGGCTTTCTGAAGTCCCGGTCGGTTACAATTCCGACTATTATTCCATCCTTCACCACCGGAAGCTGTCTTATCCCGTACTTCTTAAGTAGAGCGAAGGCAGATTTAACCCCCATCTCCGGTTCTACAGTGATCGGGTTTCTCTTCATCCAGTTTTTTACGACCATTTTTCCACCTCTACTTCTTTAAAATTTCAGAAACGGGCAGGGAGGAAACCGGTGATATCGATGATGTACACTTCAACATACCCGGCTCCAGAAAACGGACCAGGTTATCGTAGTTGTCCGTCTCTACGATGTAGAAAATCATGTGCGACCCGTGCTCAACATAGACATCCTTTAAAACCACTCCCTCTACCTTTTCATTTATGAATACCTTCCTGAAACCTCCCATATCCTTCGGGCAGTTACCCGGTTCGTGCTTCTGCGTTATGAAAAAAAGCATTGGTTACCTCCTTACTCTTCATTCTTCATTACTTAATCACCGCTAGGTAATCTCATATCGAGAATTACCGTAGGAACACGCCGCGGCGTGTTCCTACTACTTTAGGTTTTCCTTCCATTTCAAAGAACCTTAGAAGTGCTGCTGAGAGCCGAGGCTAGGTTGGAGAGTTCGGTGGTGATGACCACAATCAGGTCGTCAACCGAAACTATTCCCACTAGCTTTCCCTTTCTCAATACTGGGACCCTTCTTATGGAATGCTTTCCCAGAATCTTGAGTATCCCGAATATACTTTCATCCTCCTGAACCAGGTGCAGGTTCTTGCTCATGATATCTTCGACCACAAAATCAGCAGGGTTGTCGCCGTCGGCCACGATCGAAATCACTATATCCCGGTCCGTTACTATGCCCACCGGCCTCCCGGCAGTATCAACTACTACCAGTGCTCCTATGTCCTCATTCCTCATCAAGAGTGCGGCCTCGGAAACCGGGGTGGACGGCGACACGGTAATAACATTGGCCTTCATCACATCTTTTGCGATCATCGCTATCTCTCCTTTTGTAGTTGTAATGTTGATATACATGGCAATTCATGTGCCTGAATAGATTATAGGAGATAGGGCCACATTCCTCAATATTTCGTCATGATTTCAAGCTACACAACACCCCGCAGATGTCAGGTGTCAGGAAATAAGACACCATGCTCAGGGTGTTAATTTCAAACTCGGTCATTTTATTGAAAAAAATCATTGGCACTCCGTTTGATTATAATTACAATACATCTTCCGATGATCGCATACGGAAAGACCCGAGCGCGGAACAAACCAGGAGGCAAAAATGTCTGACGAAAGCTCACTCTACGTCATAAGCACCAACTACAATTCCGGAAGACAAGCCTATGAAGTAACCATTGGATATATGGTGAAAGATGAAGAAGTAAAAGGCAGGTATATGACCGTTACCGTAGTAGTCAATGTAGCAAACCATAAGGGAGAGGAGACAAAAGTCAAAGAAATGGCCATAGATAAAGCCAGGAAAATTCTAGAGGAGGCAGCCAAAGCCGGGGTGGAATAGGCTCGGCTCTAGAATATTATCTAATGTTCTTTCTTATTTCATAACTACCAAGCTGAGTTGGAATTTCCTTCGCCGTATTTACTTTTATTTACCGTCTAAGAAAAGGAGCTTAGATAGGGTGGCTCTCCCATTCTTAGCTCCCCATCCAACCTTCCTAAGCTCCATAACACCAAGGAAAAAGCGGATTTACTAATCCTTACTACCGGGCAATGTGAATGTATCAGAGCCGAAACCGAGACTCAATAGGGTAATCGCTGTATTTTACTTAGGGTAAATATGTATTTATTTTTTTATAAAATTGTGGTTTGATAACTGGAGTTCGATTAAGAAATAATCCCTACCCCAAAAGGGGTGGTCGAGGGCTTATCAATGGGGAATAAATACCAACGTAAAAAAGAACATTTTCCCCGGCCAATTGCAGAAATATCCCCCAAAACACAAGAAAGTCTAGAAGAAGTTTCAGACGATAAAGTTCAAAGGTTGATACACCAACTAAAAGAGCATCAGACTGAACTGGAGATGCAGAACGAACAGCTTCGGCAAGCGCAAATGGAGCTCGAAGAATCACGCAACAAGTACGCTGAATTGTATGATTTTGCTCCCGTCGGATATTTTACATTGAATGAAAAGTGCATAATTCTTGGAGCAAATCTTACCGGAGCTTCCTTATTAGGTATAGAAAGGGAGAAGCTAATCAAAGGAGCCTTTATTCAATATGTATCGAAGGAAAGCCTGGACCTATTTTATTATTACCGAAAACGGCTTCTCGAGCCTAAAACCCGGCAAGCCGGCGAACTCAAGATGCTTAGAAAGGACGGGACTCCATTCTACGCCCACCTGGAAGGCAGAGGGATATTCGATCGTGAGGGGAACTTTAGTAATTTCATCATAACTATTCTTGACATCACCCAACAAAAGAGGTTAGAGGAGGAGCTTAGAGAAAGCGAGAAACAGTACAAGGATCTTTTTCAAAATAGTCCCACTGGAATCTATCGTACAACTCCGGATGGGCGCATCCTCATGGCCAATCCGGCTCTAATTCGAATGCTCGGATATTCCTCCTTCGATGATCTAGCCGCGCACAACCTGGAAAAAGAAGGAGGGTTTCAGCCTGTACATTACCGGAAGCACTTCAAGGAACTCCTCGACCAGAAAGACGAAGTAATAGGCCTGGAGTCCCAATGGGTGAAGCTTGACGGTACTTTCATCTTTATTCGAGAAAATGCAAGAGCTATCCGAGGAGAGGACGGTGCTGTGTTGTATTATGAAGGAACAGTTGAAGACATTACTGTGCGTAGGCAGACGGAGGAAGCACTCAGGGAGAATCTTGCACAGTTATCCAAAAAGAACCGATACGAGGCAATCATTAGCACCGTTACCCGGAGTGTCCATCATTCTATCAACCTCCCCGAAGTTCTGGAAAACGCGGTCGAGGTTATGAGCAAGAATATAGACGTAGCTGAAAACGTCTCAATTTACTTGGTGGAAGGAAAAGAGGCGATTTTAAGGGCTTACAGAGGATACCCGGATTGGTTTGTGAAACGAGTTAGACGTATTCCTTATCCGAAAGGGGCTACATGGAGAACCATTATAGATGGAATCCCCAGGTATTGCTCGGATGTAGACAAGGATATCCATATTGGCCCTGCCGGAAGACAATTGGGAACGAAGAGCTATTTGTCCATGCCCATTCGTTCTGAGGGTAGGACGGTAGGGTGTATAAAAATTGACTCTTTTAAAAAAAATGCTTTCGATGATGAGGAGTTAAAACTGTTGGGTATCGTTGCACAGCAGATAGATGTAGCGATAAACAACGCCCAACAAGCAGAGGCGCTAAGGCGGTCGGAAGAACTCTACCGAAAAGCCAAAGAAGAGCTAGAAGTAAAAGTAAAGGATTTAGAAATACTAACCAGCCTTATTCAAGCGGTACATAAATCTTCTAATCTGGAGGAGGTCTACAATGTCGCTCTAAACTCAGTTACGGAACTGGAAAACGTAGATATAGCAATGATTTACCTGGTAGACGAAGAAAAATGCGATGCGGTAATCAAAGCTCATAGAAACCTTCCCGAAGGCTATATAAAAAGAGCGGGCATAATACCACATCCTAAGGGATTAACTTGGAAGGTGATTAATACCGGCAAGATACTGAATGTCGAGGACATTCAAAAAGACCCGGATATAGGCCCTGCCGGTAGAGAACTGGGACATCATAGTGCTTTGGGCATACCTATATTTCTGGAAAAAAGAGCCATAGGCGTTATGTGGTTTCTAAGCCACAAAGAACGTAAGTTTAATGAAAAGGAAGCAAACTTACTTTCCACCCTCGGTAACCAGATTGCCATAGCTATAGCAAAGACAAGGATGTTTGAAGAAATAAAACAGCGCGAAGCGGACCTAAACCAAGGCCTTGGCCAGCTATCTAAAAAGAATCGTTACGAAACCATAATCAGCACCGTGACTCGCAGCGTCCATCAGTCAATCAACCTTCAAGACGTCTTGGAAAATGCTGTTGAGACAATGAAGCAGAATATAGATGAAGCAGATAACATCTCAATTTACCTAGTAGAACGAGAAGATGCAGTTTCGACAGGCTCACCACAGGCGGTTTTAAAGGCTTATAGAGGCTATCCCGAATGGTTTATTAAGCGAGTGGGAAGAATCCCCCATCCGAAAGGCTTTACCTGGAAGACGATCATAGAGGGGAAGCCAAGGTATTGTGCGGATGTAGACCAAGATACGGTTATTGGCCCAGCTGGAAGAGAATTGGGGACGAAGAGTTATGCTTCTATGCCTATCCGCTATCAAGGGAAGACAGTAGGAACTATAAACATCAACTCTTTACAGAAGAATGCTTTTGATGAAGAAGAGCTAAACCTATTGGGAACTGTAGCCCAACAAATTGAGATAGCGATTAAAAACGCCAAGCAGGCAGAGGCACTGCAAAAGGCAAAGGAAGAACTCGAATTACGAGTTTATGACCGAACAAAGGAGTTAATCGACATAAACAAGGAATTAACCAGGGAAATAACGGAGCGCAAGCGTGCGGAAGAAACTCTAAGAAAAAGAACTGAGCAGGTTCTTCGTTATCAAAGAGTACTCTTGAAACTGGCTAAAATGGATAATTCTGACCTGGACTCAGCGCTGAAGAAGTTAACCGAGGCAGACGCTAAAACACTCGGCGTAGAACGGGTTAGTGTCTGGCATTACAGCAAGGACCATTCGGAAATTATCTGCAAGGATCTTTACAAATTGAGCGAGAACATTCATGAGAGCGGATTAAGGCTCAAGACCCAGGATTATCCTAACTATTTTCGGGCCCTGGAAGAGAGTCGCATTCTAGCGGCAAATGACGCTCGCTTCGACCCCCGTACTCAAGAATACACAGAAGGGTATTTGAAGCCACTGGGTATTACTTCTATGATGGATGTCCCTGTCCGAGTTCACGGAGAGGTTGTAGGGATTATCGGTCATGAGCATACCGGGTCCATGAGGGAGTGGACCGTCGAAGAACAAGATTTTGCGGCTTCGATTGCCGATATGGTTTCACTGGCTTTGGAGGCATCAGAGCGAAAGCTGGCAGAAGAACAAATCAAAGCCTCGCTAAAAGAAAAAGAAGTGCTGCTCAAGGAAATTCACCACAGGGTCAAAAACAATTTGCAGATTATTCACAGTTTGCTCAACCTTCAATCCAGCCGTATCGACGATTTACGGACGCGTGAAAAGCTAAAGCAAAGTCAAAACCGCATTAAATCGATTGCGCTCATCCATGAAACGTTATATCAATTCAAAGATTTTGCCAGAATTGACTTTAGGGAATACATCAAAGAATTATCAACCCATCTGTTCAGTTCTTATGGAGCAAATTCCAAAGACATCAAACTGAGTATAGAAGCAGACAATGTTTATCTCAGCATTGATAAAGCGATTCCCTGCAGTTTGATCATCAACGAAATTGTCTCTAACGCCCTGAAACACGGCTTTCTGGTGAAAAAGAAAGGGAAAATTCGAATCGCTCTTCATTCAAGCAGCAAAGCTAATTATGGCAAAGATAACTCAACGCCTCATCTGTGTCATCTCATCATTAGCAATAACGGCATTAAGTTCCCAGAAGATTTAGACTTTCGAAACACTGAATCGGTAGGTTTGCAGTTGGTGTGTGCGTTAACCGACCAACTAAAGGGCACGATAGAGCTGGACACGAGTAGCGGAACAGAATTTAAGATAACGTTCCCAGTCTGACTGCAAGGAGAGGTTAATCTAATGGCAAACTCCAGGGTCGTTGTCGTCGAAGACGAGAGGATAGTAGCAATAGATATAAAAAATATGTTGAAGAGTTTAGGATACAACGTACTGGCCATAGTTTCTTCCGGGTCGGAAGCCATAAAAAAAATAGAGGAAACCAAACCGGATTTAGTATTGATGGACATAAAGTTAAACGAAGATATGGACGGTGTCGAAGCCGCCGATAAAATACGCAGCCTCTTCAAGATCCCGGTGGTATATCTTACTGCTTATGCCGACGATGATACGCTTCAACGGGCAAAGAAAACCAGTCCCCATGGATACATTCTTAAACCATTCGAGGAAAAGGAATTAAGCACCACCATAGAGATTGCACTTCATAAAAGTAATATAGAAAGAGAAGTAAGAGAAGAGACCGAAAACGCACTGGCCACTATCATCGGGGGTGCAGAGCTTATCCTCGATGAGGGAACCCAAAGACATGACCAGGAAACTCTTCATAAGGTCGAGCTTATAAGAAACGCCGCATTAATAATTAAAGAAGCTATCGAGAAACTCTGAAGAAGCTGGGCTGTTGGTTAGATGTCATCCCTTGACCGTTTTTCAAAGCGATTGGCTGAGAATCAGGGGCAAACTATGAATGACTCTTTTTTCATTAGGCTTCTCTCCCTCAAAGAACACGACCATCTCTGTCATCTTTACTTCAACGATACGGAGCGCTTCGAGATAGGGGCTAACTTCCTCATCCACGGCATTAAAAATAGAGAAAAATGCATTTATATTTCGGATAAAATCCTTCCCAAAGAACTTATAGAGAGACTAACAGGAAGCGGAGTAAACATAGATAAGGCTCGGAAAGAAAGGCATCTTGAGGAAATTACAATAGGCATGCATAGTGAGAAAGCCAGGGAGCCACGTTCCTTTGTACGATTTATTAAGCAGAACTTAGAAGCATCTTTAGACGGTAAAACGAAGTTATTGAGAATCCTGATTAGTAACAAGGAAGTCTACTCCAACAGCGATGCCGACTTTGCTTGGGAAAAAGCCTCGTTGAATAAAATCTGCTTCGAGAAACCTATTATCTTGATGAATCAGTTTGAGGTTGGAAGAATCGGACCGGTTGACCTGGTCAATATTCTCAAAACCCACCCCATGATTATTTTGGAGGGTCTTGTATATGAGAGCCCATTTTATATCCCGCCAGATAGAATAATGGCAAAGCTGCAATCGGAATCAGATAAGTTTGCGACCCTCACCTCGAAGGAAAAAAGGATATTAAGATATATCGTAAACGGATACAGCAGTAAAAGCATTGCTAAAGAGCTTTCCATAAGCATTAAAACGGTCGAAACTCACCGAGTACGCATTATGCGTAAATTAGACATTCACAAATTGGTTGACCTGGTAAAGTTTGCTATGAAGAACAGACTGACGTGACCGGGAAGAAATTCCTCTTTTAAGATTTCTCCCGGAGTTTATTCCTACGCTTCGCTCAGGACAGGCTCTGAGCAAAGCGAAGGAGTCTGAATGACAAGTGTTCCGGCACTTCCGGTGATTGTGCTGTGATTTTTCTTTGCTCTGTCATTCCGAACCCTGTTCCGAACGAATGTGAGGAATCTTAAACCCCAACAATAGTAAGAATTCTTCATTAGGGGCGGGATGACTGCATATATTTTATTAAAAACTCTTTTAGACCATGTCAAAACATTAAAATCTGATTATTACACAATAACAACAGAGACTATTCTTCTGTTTCTTCGGTACCGTTCTCTTCCCCGACCGCTATAGAAAAGGTTTCAGTTTTCTCACCTTCCCGGCTGACGTATCTCTCAAGCCTTTTCATAACCATATCATGCAAGGCTTTGCTATCAAACTTTACAACTCCACGATCACTCTCCACTTTGCTCCTCTCCCTCATCATTTACCCCTTTTGAACGAATCTTACGACACCAAAATCTATCTGTTCAATCCAACACCTATATCTCATCCCAGGCTTTCCATGCCTCCGTCATATTTTGAAATAGAGCCAGGTCATCGCTGTAGAGCTGGGGATTAACCTGCCAGCCTCTGAATCTATCAAACACGATTTCCAGTTTTTTCTTCATCAAGGAAACGTCTAGTTGGGCACTAAGGTCCCATTGATATTTTACTGCTCCAAACGGGAAGAATAACTTGTTGAAAAGAACATGCTTAGGGTCCGAGGAATGATGCGCCAGTAGCCCGGTACGAACGGAGGCATAGCCTAATCCGAAAGCTGAGGCTAGTTCTCCAGCAAGTCCAAGCTTTTTCGCGGCTATGGTAGCCAGTACGGTGAATACATTCAGGGCTTCCGGTGTGGCATATCCGTATTTTGGGAGTTTACTCTCCATACTAATTACATTCGATATAAACCCCTCCTCTCCCCTTAATAAAAATCCGGAGTTCTTGATATCTTCAAAGTTGAAGTTTCCTATATCGCCACATGACTCAAAATAAAATCTCAGTTTTTCCCATTCCCTCCCCAATATACGAGCCGCTTTATGTATGGACATTACCACCACCCATCTACGAAAAAGTGTTTTTCGACCCTTCCTTAACCCATTTTCTCGAATCTAAAACCAGAAATCAATCGGGGAATCACTGTATTTTACGTAGGATAACCATGTAGCTAGGGTTAAACTTGTCCAAAATGAGAAATTGATTCGTCATCAAAAGAAAGCAGCTCGCCATGGCACCTTATGTCTTGCCATTTGTAAGAGTTAAGCGGAGGGGTAATCTATCCAGATTCATAACTGCTGCTTAGCCTTAGTTTATGCTGAACAAAGCTCTCAGTTTATCCAAGGGCCCATGGTTCGACTCCGCTCACCATGAAGATTAAAGAAAATTCATGGTAAGCTCTCTTCACCTCGAGTCCTTCGGCTTCGCCCAGGATAAACTGAGACGAAGGGTGATTGAAGGCCCACGGTTCTACCGAGCTTATCCCACCACCGAACTGATCCCATTTCTGGAAATAGGTTATTTAATTAAAACTAAGTTAAAGGATAAAAAAGAAAAGGTTAGCTAAGACAGCCGCTTTGTTACTATCTCCGTAAAAATTTGAACGAGTGTTTGTTCCACACTATTATCAGTGTTAATGGTAAAATATTTCCCCTGAGGAAGCTCCGTTGGCTCTTCAAATTCCTCTTTAAACCTATCCAATATCTCCAAGCGCGCATCTGATATTGACTCCCCACTACTCTCTCTTTCAAAGAGTCTTTGCTTTATCGTTTCCTCGTCCGTTTTTGTTTGAATAAAATAAAATTGAATCCCTAAGTCTTTGGCCGCCTGGAGCACTAGTTCTCTGAATTTCCTCTTTGAGAAACTGGCGTCGAGTATCGCTATTTTCCCTGATTTAACAATTTTTTCCCCTCTGGCCAAAAGTTCCCGGTAGGTTTTCTCAGTAACTTCCTTGGTGTAGATGCCTTTGTCAAAATCATCGTATCTCCTCTCGGTTGGAGCCATCCCCATTATTTCCTTCCTGACGTGGTCTGAGGATATAACTTCACAACGAAGCTCCTCAGATAAAAAACTGGCTAGAGTGCTTTTCCCCGTCCCGACAAGGCCGAATATCACCAGAAGAGCCGGCCCGGAACCAAACAGGGCATACCGGAGAGCCAGGCTGAAATATTTCTTTGCCCTGGTCACCGAAGCCTTTCTCTCACCGCCCGGTATCTCTTCCTCATCGCTTCTTAGACTCTCGACTTTGCCCCTGACATAAGCACGATAGCATTTGTAGAAATCCAGCACCTCGTAAATCGAATGATCATCCATCCTTTTTGAAATCTCTAATACGAAGAATTCGGCCAGGTCCGGATAACCGTTAAAATCGAGGTCCATAGCCAAGAACGCCACGTCCGAAGCTATATCGATGTAGCGAAATCTATCGTTAAACTCTATGCAGTCGTAGATGCAAATACCCCCGGGGTTTAAATTGATGTGCTCCAGATGAAGGTCGCCATGACAATCTTTTATAAAACCTTTCTCCATTCTTTCGGTGAAAAGACTGCTTTTCTTGTCGAAAAATAGGTTGTTGTACAGTTTGACCGCATCATAGGCTGTTCGGGAAATGGTTTTCTCGGAAAAGCGCTCGGAGAGAGACAAATTATCTTCGATGTTCATCCTCACTCTATCCGGTCTTCCGTATCCGGTTATCTCCTCTTCAACGTCCTGACTTTTGTAAAACTGGACCAGTTTCTCTACGATTCCGAGCAAATCAACTCGATTGACCTTGCCCCGCATAAGAAGGTTTTTAAGAAAATATTCTTCTGGCAATTCCCTCATCTTAACTGCGTACTCGATGGTTTTCTCACCCTTTCCAAGACAAAGATTCCCATTCCGGACAGAGATTTCTTCAACACCCAGATAAGCATCGCAAAGCCTGCTATTCAGCTCAACCTCTCTCTCACAATAAAATTTTCTTTTATCAAGGGTGGAGAAGTCGAGAAAGCCGAAGTTGACCGGTTTCTTTATCTTGTAGACGTATGGGGTGACCATGAACACATGGGAAGCATGGGTCTGTATATGCTTCACGTATCCCGGCTTATGCGGGTAGGAGGACGGCTTGAGGAGGAACGGAATCAACTCATGAGCTTCTTTTCCCTCGATATTCATCAGGCTTATTACCCATCTAAGGCCTCAAGACTAAGACCGGACAGGGAGATTCCTGGATAACCTTTTCGGTAACGCTTCCCAGAATGAACCTCTTTATCCCTTTCCGGCCGTGGGTATTTATCACCACCAGGTCAATTCCATTCCGGGACGCATAATCGGCTATAGAGATGGCCGGGTTTAGCCCGTTTATGGCCTCGGTCTTGATTTCCACATCAAAGGTCTCATTGCTAAGGATCCCCAATTTTCGCTTTGCATCATCAACCCTCTTTGAGAGCTTGAGTGAAGAGAGCTTGAGTAGATACTCGAGAACGCTCATCAAATCCTCGGTTAAAACACCCGCAGGAATTTCATAAGCATAACTTTCCAGCCGTAGGACAAACAAGACGAAAATACGGGCATTAAGTTTTCGCGCCAGCTCTATCGCATAAACAAGGGCGGAGTCTAGCTTTTCGGATATATCCAGAGGAACCAGGATACTGCGTATCTCCACGGGCCCAGTCACACCCTTATCCTTGACGGCAAGAACCGGTACATCCGACCTCCTCAGGACCTTCAGGGTGGTGCTGCCGACCAGGACCCGGTCTATCAGCCCCAGCCCGCGTTTTCCCATGACGATCAAATCTGCCCCTTCTTCCCGGGCCACCCTGAGAATTTGCTCATCTGGGGCCCCCACCTCGATGCGCATATCACACTTGGCCTCCCCCAGTTCTAGACCAGCCATTGCTCTTTTCATCCTTTCTAGCTGCTTCTTTTCCCGGCCTGATTCAATCGAAGACAATTCCTTCTTGACCTCGGACGGAACATTCATCTTGGACGTATCCACAGGCTGAATTACACTAAGACCGAGAATCTCGGAGTCATGGCTTCTGGCCAATAGATCTGCATACCTTAATGCATATTCCGATTCTTTCGACCCGTCAAACGCCCAAAGGATTTTTTTTATCTCCATAGTTGGCTCCAAAAGGTTTTATGACACCATATCACATCATCCCTAAAATCCAAGCTTTCGCCTTCCAGCATAGCTTCACGCAGTCCACACCAGGCATTTTCGACCTTCCCGTGCAGGTTACCCGAGAATGTTGGCAATGAGAGTCAGGTTAAGTCCCTGTGGCCCATAACCAAACGCTGGCCGCAGACTCTTTCCCAATAACCTCATCTCACTTTTATCGTGGCCTTCTATTTATTGGCGTGTTTTTTTCTCTTCCGGTTTTTTGATTTTAGTTTTAGCCTTCTTGCAGCAATCTTGACACATACCGTGTGATATAGATTCATCCTCTAAAGGCTCTTTCTCCTTGATGTATTTCCCACACCAGGAACATATAACATGCATAAACGCCTCCGAACCCACTTCAACGAGCGAACTAAGTGTATTGCTCATCAAATGCGTATTCATTTCTCCCATCTCCGTTAGGAATTGACATTATTTCCGGGTAAGCCGGAGCTTTATATTAATTTTATTCTCTAATCATCCTGTCTAACCATTAAAACCGGGCAGGGCGACGAAAAGATTACCCTATGGCTGGTTGTACCTATGGCCATTTTCCCGGTGTCCGTCTTCAAGCCGTGGGAGCCCATGACTATCAAGTCTATATTTTTCTCCTTAGCAAAGGTGTTAATCACCCGCCAGCGTTGCCCTATGACTATCTGATTCTCCACCCGAAGTCCTCTTTTCCGGAAAATTTCTTTTTCTTTTTCAATCTTCTTTTCCATCTGCGCCTCCAGTTCTTTATAGAACCTTTTCACTTCCAGGTCCACCTCTGCTTCGCTGTAATCCAAGGGCTCTATGGCATGGAGTATGTATATACTCGCGTTTAATTTTTCTCCTAAATAAAGTGTGTATTCCCTGGCTTTTTCCGAATACCGAGAAAAATCCGTAGGAAAGAGTATTCTCTCTATGTTCATCTTTTATCTCCTTGACTTAATAGTTTCCGTATTAACCTCATTACCTATCAACCTATCATGCTCGTCCACGGCTGGGGACAATCCTGTATCCCACCTTTGTCATTCCGCATGTCATCCCCGAACGTTCCCCAATAATAAACATTTGGGGACAGGTTTAATCGGGGATCCATGTTTTGAAAAACTGGATTCCCGTTTCCACGGGAATGACAAATTGGTGATTCCCACTCCCCGATCGGAGTCGGGGACAAGCTTCGTGGTAATGACATTGCAAATTATTCTCCCCTGTGCATAACATTAAATTTGTAATGAACAGAGACCTCATTCAGTCCTCCTACTCAAGGCTTTATCGCCACCTTGATGACCCCGTCAAGCTGATTCGAGAATATTCGGTAAGCCTCCTCTATCTCGTCCAATGAAAATCTGTGGGTAATGAGCTGTCTTAAATTAACCCTTTCGTTCTTGACCAAGGAAATCAGCCTTCTCATTCTTTCTTTTCCGCCCGGGCACAGGGTAGAAACGATCTTCTTATCGGCTATGCCGAACCCGAAATCCGGAAGGGGCACGCCGATATTCCCGAGATGAGCCGGATAAACACCAAGGCTCGATATGGTTCCACCTACCCGGGTAGACTTTACGCAATTCTCAAATGTCTCCTGCAAGCCTATCGCCTCTATGGACACGTCCACTCCCCTTCCGTTCGTAATCTTCATTATCTCTTTAACCGGGTCTACCTTCTTGAAATTGATAACAATATCTGCTCCCATCTTCTTGGACATTTCCATCCGGGGTGGAACCGAGTCTACGGCTATGATCAGGGCGGCGCCTTTAAGCTTGGCCCCGGCGGTAGCACTTAAACCGATTGGCCCCTGCCCAAACACAGCCACTATGTCTCCAACCTTGATATCTCCGCTCTCCGCACCGGAAAGGCCGGTGGAGAATATATCGGTGGTGAATAATACATCCTCGTCGGAAAGCTCGTCCGGAATCCTGGTCAAATTGGCCATGGCGTTGGGGATCCTGACGTAATCGGCCTGGCACCCATCAATCGTGTTTCCCATCTTCCATCCACCCAGAAATCCTCCACACTGGGCCCAGTTTGCCGATAGACAGTATTCACACTGGCCGCAAGGGGTTATTGCGTTAACCGCCACACGCTCCCCTAATTTGTAACCGGTTACCCCATCGCCGAGCTCGTGGATTACGCCGACCGGCTCATGCCCTATGATTTGGCCAACCTTAACCGGGTACTCTCCTTTCATTATGTGAACATCGGTACCGCAGATGGTAGTGAGAGTAACCTTAACCACCGCCTCGCCGAAGCCGGCCTTTGGAACAGGACGGTCTTCGAGGCCAATCTTATTTGCCCCCTTGAAAACATTTGCCCTCATCTTCATAGTGACACCTCCCTTAAACGATTAATAAATACGGCAACATTCATGCCAGACTAAAAAATTGTTTATTTTATTAGCCATTCTTCAGGTTGTTGTTTATTGATAGTGGAAAATAACAAATGAAACTGTCAGAATCTAAGACATCAGACAGCTCTGGGAAATACCTATAATCGCCGTGATAACCTAGCCATATAGTATTCTTTCATCAGAAGGTATTAGTCTCGATAATCCCTTTCTTAAAAGTTTAACCTAATACGCTACTGCTTTTCAAAAAAAGATTTTATCTTTTTTACGGCCATCGCCTCGACCTGCCTTACCCGTTCCGCCGAGATGTTGAGCCTCCTGCCCAGCTCCCTCAGCGTCATTGGCTTGTCTCTAAGAATCCGGTTCCTAATTATAAGGAGTTCCCTCTCATCGAGCGTTTTAAGGGCAAGGTTTAACTCGTTCTTAAGCTTTTCTCTTTCCTGAATATTCGTAATCATTTCTTCCTGACTCGATACTTCGCCCACCAGCAAATCAATATGTTTCGCCTCTGACCCGGCTGCCACCTCCGTATCAAGCGACAGGTCTTTGCCGCCCATTCTCTTCTCCATCTCTATTACGCTCTCATCAGTGACCCCTAGTTCTTCCGCTAATTTTTGATAACCCTCAGGACTGAGCATTTCATCCGTTATTCCCATCTTATTCTTGGCTGAGCGCAGCTTATAAAACAGCTTCCTCTGCGCCTGGGTCGTGCCCATTTTAACCAGGCTCCAGTTTTTAATGATGTAATTTTGAATGTATGCCCTTATCCACCAAACAGCATAAGAGATAAGCCGATATCCTTTCGTTGGGTCAAATGCCTTCACCGCCTGCATCAAGCCGATATTCCCCTCCTGTATTAAGTCCAACAGGTTTAACCCGTAGCTTTTATATTCATTGGCAATCTTCACCACAAATCTAAGGTTCGAGGTAACCAACTTCCTGGCCGCCTCCAGGTCTCCACTCTCTTTGTATCTCATTGCCAGTTCATACTCTTCTTTTCGGCTAAGGATAGGATAATTGCTTATCTCGGCCAGATATCGCTCCA
Source organism: Thermodesulfobacteriota bacterium (assembly GCA_035559815.1). Taxonomy (NCBI): domain Bacteria; kingdom Pseudomonadati; phylum Thermodesulfobacteriota; species Thermodesulfobacteriota bacterium. The sequence goes on along the minus strand of DATMAT010000004.1, from coordinate 17,139 downwards.
TAGAGGTTGTAGCAGCAGGAAACGATTTGTCATGAGAATGCTCTTTTACCTTGTCTTCCTTAATTTCTACCATCATGTAATTTTCAAGCAAGTCTTATACCAGCCTATAATAGTACACAATGGAACAATTCATATTTGATTAACTGCTGGACAATCAGAGTTACTTAGGTTGTCCGGGAATAAAAGATAGTTTTACTTGGACAGAACAAATTCTGTATCCTTATACGTTAGGTAGTGAAATCGCTGCGGAGTTTTTCATGAATTTCATAGAAATTGACGGGTCTTCGGGAGAGGGTGGAGGGCAGATTCTCAGAACATCCCTTTCACTCTCCATCATAACCGGAGCGCCATTTGAAATAGCAAATATAAGAGCAGGAAGAAAAAACCCAGGACTGCGGCATCAACATCTGGCCTCGGTAAACGCCGCAGCCAGGATATGCTCCGCCAGCCTGGAGGGGGCTGAACTTGGTTCTGCTTTTCTCAGGTTTGTTCCGAAAGAGGTTCTATCGGGAGAGTACAACTTCGACATCGGAACAGCAGGATCAACCTCCCTGGTTCTTCAGACCATTTTCTTTCCTTTAGCCCTCCGGGGAAACTCTGTATCTCTGGTCAACATAACCGGGGGAACCCATGTTCCCTGGAGCCCACCATTTGAGTTCCTTAAGGAAGAGTGGCTACCATTCATGAAACGGATAGGTTTCCAGGCGGATTTAGAGCTAAAGCGCGCCGGTTTTTATCCGAAGGGCGGGGGAGAAATGGTATCCAAAATCGAGCCCGCGGCGACAATCTCATCGCTTGAGGTCCGGGAACGTGGCGAATTATTGAAGGTTTATGGTATTTCCGCGGTGGGGGGTCTTTCGACGGAGGTTGCAGAAAGGGGAAGAAAAAAGCTTAGTAAGGTTCTCGATGAAAACGATATTCCTAATGAGGCGGAAGTAGTAGAGCTCCCGTCTTATGGGCGTGGAGCAATCGTATTCCTGAAAGCAGCGTTCAAGAACACCACCGTAAGCTTCAGTTCCATCGGAGAAATAGGAAAAAGAATGGAGACGGTGGCGGAGGAGGCGTGTAAAAAGTTGATTGATTTTCTCAAGAGCGATGCGACGGTAGATGAGAACATGGCTGACCAGTTAATCCTCCCTTTGGCTCTATCCTCGGGCAGGTCATATTTTAAAATTCCTAAAACCACCGAGCATATGAAGACTAATGCTGAGGTCGTAAGAAGATTTTTAGAAGGTACTAAGATTCAAATTGAGGGCGGAGAGGTCTTAATTGATGGAAGTTATCCTAGATAAAATGCACTCGTAAAATATTTATACTCAACAAGTTTATAGGCACCTCACGGCCTATCCCGGCAGAATGTTCAAGTAATATTAGCTTTCAAAAATGAGATTGTTTCGGTTGCGGAATTCATCCCTTTGGTAAGTCTGTCCTCGGGAAATCGAAGTGCTCAGAGCAGACTCTTAGCACTTCGACTCGCCGCTGGGGTCCAGAATAACAATACAGACATCCTTCGACCTAGCTCAGGATGAGCGGATTTACATCCGCCGAAAAACTTTACGCAATGAAACACCCTGCAGCAAGCAGCTGCAGGGGGAGTGAATCACCCCCACTCCCTCGGCTTTGCTCATCATACACGAAGGCTAAGCAGCCTTGATCAATCCGAATAGATTTCTCCGTCGTTTAACTCAATCAATATGACCGTAGCCCCGCAGCACTTCACGGTAACGACGGGTGCTTTTTGGAAAGACCCGCCTAAATTTCACATTCAACATCTCTATACCATTCAGGCTTGCCGGCAGGACGTGCTCCACTTTAATCGTGACATGTCCGCTGAGCATATGGCGAAGCGCATTCCATGTTTTTAAATTTTGGACATATATATTATAGGTCTCGCTTGCCGACTCGAATGCCTCGAGCGATCCGTATCCATCCAGAAAGGCCCGGCCAAGACGGCTAGCGTATTCATCCTCGTCCAGGCCAAATTCCTTTATAAAAAGCGACGCCCTCAATAGTCGGTTGATGATAAAACGGGGTTCCAGGTCAAATTCCAGGATAAGATTATCTTTGATATCGCGGAGGTCCGTACTCGGTGTCACAAACTTCATAGCCCTTTTGCTCGTAGGGCTCTTGAGCACCACGCCTTCCCGTTCCTTCTCGTTGAGGTCACGGAGAACCTCGAATAACTCTTCAATACGGTCAGAAGAAAACTGTCCCAAAAGGGGCACCGTCGGCAGTTCGTAATTTTCTGCGACCCGGTAGCGGTCGCGAACATGGAGAAATTCCCCGTCTCCTCCCAGGATATCGAACACGAAAAAATAAAGTCCCGGGGATATAGCCGGGTCCCTCTGAGAATTATAGGGATTATCTCCCAGTACCTCGCTAAACAGCACACAATCCGGGTAATCGGCAAAAAAGCGATCGAGCCTGTATCGGCGCCACCAGATTTCTGCCCACTCCGTAGTGAACGGGCATATAAATCCGCCCCGGGTCAAAGCCAGGGGTTGACCCCGGTGGATTAAGAGTCTCACATTATATCCATCGAGTTTCTCCTCGACAAAAAATGGATTGGTATGGAAAAAGCGTCTCACGCCGGAGCGCAGGCGATAAACCCGGTTTATATGAGGGAAGCCGGGAACAGTACGTATCGGGATTTGCCCGCTCGAATCGAATAAAACGACAGTCCCCCTGAGGGTGTGACCGACATCGTCCGCATACCGCCAGTACTTGACCCCGTTATAATCCTGCTCTTCAACCCCGCGTGTCCTATCGGGCATCCTATCTCACCCTCAGCTTTCTTCGACTGCATATATCTGGATGAAGTAATTGGCGGATATAACCTCTATACCCAATGCCTCCGCCATCTTAGCGATTCCCTCATCCGCGGATAAAATCGCCCCCCCAATCTCTTTGGCCAGCAATACTACGTCCAGGTCCTCCACGCTGTCAACTATACCGGCTCGCAGCACCTCTCGGTATTGTTGTCTCAATCGGCGGAGGTTATCGGCTGTAGGCTCCCTATACACTGCCTCCTCCGCTATTCTCAGGCCCTTGTTTATACGCTCCCGTAACTCACGAATAAACGCTTGGAATACTGCGGCCGGGACCTGAAGATTATAGAGGTCGGGTGCGCGCACTATGGCCTCCTGTCGAAAAGATATTAGCGCTTCCGGGGGAGCAAAGTGGGATAATTCACGAAAGATAGAGATGGGCATATAGAGCTCAATGTTTTTTACCCGAGCAGTTCTTAAAAGTTTTTGCACCGCATCTTCTAGATTCTTGCCAAGCTGACGCTGAGCATCCGGATTAACAAACAGGCTTGTATCCAGCACCAGACGGGTTCGAAGAAGGGCGGGTGGAGCAGAAACGCCTTCTTCCGCTTTGAACTTTACGGCATTTTCTTCCACTCCTCTTTCCGGTAACCGGTCTGAAGATTTATTATCTAATGGTTTTTCCTTAGTCATAATCTTTTACGATTAACTCGCTGCCTGGACGTAAAATACCCAATCTTTCAGGATCGTTTACTTTATTATAACCCGGGATTTGAAATGCGTAATGTAAGAGCCTAGTAAAACTGGCTCAAATTTCTCAAGCTTATTTCGACGGCTTTAGCGCCAATATGGAATAGGGCGCCTCTTGAATCACTTTTTCGGCGACGCTTCCCAGCGCCAGCCTTTTAATACCCTTCCGCCCGTGAGTGTTCATGATGATGAGGTCCGGTTTCTCATCTTCGGCAAACGCAACGATGCCCAAATAAGGATTTATAGACTCTATTACCTTATGCTTGATTTTTACCCGATTAGACCCCGGATAGGATAATTCCTTTATTTTGGCCTTAAGCTCTTTATCATACTCCTCTCTCATCTCATTCAATATATTAAGCGGAAATTCGTAGGGATAGCTGATAAGCTCGAGAACATACACCAGGGAAACGGTTGCGTTAAAGGCTTTACCAAAATAGAGGGCATATCTTAAGGCCGAATCGAATTTCTCGGCCAGGTCAAAAGGCACCAGTATTCTCCTCACCCTTGGCAGCGACCTTCCGTTACCGCTCTTGACCGCCAAGACCGGTATTTGCGACCCCTGTAGAACTTTGATCGTATTACTGCCGACCAACAATCTATCCTTGAGGCCGAACCCCCTTTTCCCCATGATGATAAGACCGACCTTCTCTTTCTCGGCAGTTTCTACAATCCTCTCATCGGGCAGGCCGGTTACAACTTTATAGTTGAACTTTAATCCCTCTCTCTTCAGGTTTTCCTTCACCCCTTCGAATAAAACAAACCACTTGTCCGCGGTATCTTTAGACCATTCAGCAAGGTCCACTTTCTTGCCAAGAAGACCCCACCATTTTTTACTGCCCACTTTTATTACATGAAGACCGATGATTTCCGAATTGAAAGTCTTTGCAAGAAGCTTAGCATAGCCAAGGGCATACCTAGCCTCCCTGGATCCGTCCGTAGCCCAGAGTATTTTGTCTATCTTTTCCATCTACAGTCCTCCTTAACGAGCAAATCAGGAATTTAGGAGATGTCTTAGCCATCTTGACAATCTGGAATAAACCTTCCTAGGGCAGCAAAACCAACACCCTACCCGGTTGTTTCGGCCGTTATCTCTATTCTACTTTCCTGCTCTTGTGTATTCAATCACGATCGGTTTTACCAATCGTTCGAACTCTCTATATTCCATGCGAATAGCTTCGGTATGGCTGCCGGCGTTAAACACAATGTATTCGTCTTCTTCTAAGGGCTTAGCCACATAAACAGGTAGACCGTATAAATTGCCGAAAGGGGGCATCGCTCCAACCTCACAATCCGGGAATAGATTCTTAAATTCCCTCTCCGTAGCCAGCTCAACATTCTTAATTCCAGTGGCTTCTTTAAACCTGCCGAAATCGATATGATGCGGTGCGGGCATAACCGCCATGGCAAATTGGCCGTCCGTTTTGACAATGACTACCTTGGCTATTTCCAGTCCGGAGATATGCATCTTGTGCGCTAATTCCTGAGCCGTATACGCCTTAGAGTGTGAGATCAGATTGTATTTGATTTTGTTCTGGTCAAGAAAATCCTTTAATCTCTCGGAAACCGACATTGCTACCTCCCCTTAGTTCTTATGAGGGCAGACGAGTAATGATCCAGATTCAGAGAGCCGCTTCTTATACCTCATAAGTCCTAATAAATTTTAGCTTTCCTCATGTTTTATTTGGGCAAACAATATGCCAACTAATCACCGACCCTAACCTGCCCAAGTATTTGAAGATTGAGTAGAATACATTATTGTACAAGGTTTTTATCCGTCAGAATTTAAGACAACTGACAATAGCGATTCCCAAGTCGGTTGGGTTAACTAAATTTAATTAATGGGTTTTGAGGCATTACTCCTTAGAAAGCTATTGGCATACTGTTTGCTATTAAAACATTTAAAATGGGTAGTCAAATGGTGCGTGAAGAAGAAAATAAGCTCTTTCATGATAGAAAAGAGGCCGGAATAAAACTAGCCGAAAGGCTCAAGAAATATAAAGCAGCCGAGAATCTAATGGTATTGGCCCTGCCGCGAGGCGGGGTTCCGGTTGCCTTTGAGGTGGCTAAAACCCTAGGTGCTCCTCTGGATGTTTTCATAACCAGGAAATTGAGGTTTCCGGATAACCCGGAGTTGGCACTGGGAGCGTTGGCTGAAAATGGAGAGGTATTCCTTAACCAAGATTTGATGGATTACTGTCCGGATGGGTATTTAGAGCAAGAAATATCCTACCAAAAAAAGGAGATTAAACGCCGTCAGATGCTTTACCGGGGCGGAGTGGAATCACCTCCTCTTTCTGGAAAAACAGTAATTCTGGTCGACGATGGAGTAGCCACCGGGGCAACCATGATAGCCAGCATACGCGCTCTTAAGGCTTCTCGGGTTAAGGAATTAATCGTAGCCGTGCCGGTAGCGCCTCGCGATATGATTGAGGAACTATCCGGGCTTGCCGACAAGCTAGTCATTCTGCACACACCTTCTCCCTTCATAGCAGTTGGCGTGCACTACTTCGACTTCAGACAGGTATCGGACGAGGAAGTTAAGAAATATCTGGATGAAAGCAAGAAAAGAGATAAATTTCATAAGGAGGGAAGTGAATGAACATAGAGCTTATAGGAAAAGGCATAGACGTGTCTGAGGATTTGAGGAGTTATGTCGAGCACAAGCTTTCGTCATTCGAACAACACCTCCGGGAAGTAGGTGAGGGTGAAGTAGAGGTAGTCGTAACCTTCAATGTAGAGAAGCACAGACAGCGTCATCGTGTGGATATAGATGTGTACCTGAAAACCCCGGGTGGGGGAACCTTGCACGCATGGGAGGAGAGTAACGATATTTATAGGTCATTGGAGTTTACACTAGACGATATAGAGAGACAGCTTAACCGGTTGAAAGAGAGGCGTCTTGAGAGGAGAAAAGAAATTGCCAGAGAAAAGGCCAAAAGCCATACCGAAGAGGTTTCCCCCCTCCCACTCGAGCTCGTGGTGGAAGAAAAATTCCCGATATTGAAACCGCTTAGCGTAGAAGAGGCACTCATGGTGCTGCAGGATGAGGGAAGATTTTTTCTGCCTTTCAGAAACGCAGAAACGGAGGAGATAAACGTTATATATAGGAAAAAAAGCGGGAAATACGGGCTTATTTCCTCGAAGACTTAAATTAATGGATTAAGCTCCCGGAACATATCCCTTTTAAAAAATTCATTTAGGTTTGGGAGAAGTCCTAAGCCTTTTTTTAACCGATGCCACCTTACTCCTCATCGTGACTTCTTTATCCCGGCGGTCATCGATTACCAAAGTTGTAACTACGCGCTTTACACCCCTCTTTAACGCCGACTCGTGCATTTTCCCCGCTACCCTGAGGATATCCGAAGCTTTTCCTTCGATAAGAGTCCCCATAGGACTCACTTCATAATTGACCTTCTCCTTCTGAAGTACCCTTACCGACTCGGCAATCCAATCCCCTATGCTTGACGTAGGGGTGCCAATAGGTATAACGCTAATTTCTGCAAGTGCCATAGTAACACCTCCCTATCCTGGTTTGGTTTTTTTTAATTCCTGACTTGCCTCTTTCTTTATACCCAAAATCCACTTTGTTCTTCAAGAACACTTTTAATCACGAAGAGAAGATTAATTGAAAACTCAAATCTAGGTTTATAACGTAGCAAGAAAGAGACCAAAAATATTTGCTAGATTCAGATAAGCCAATTGGTAGAAGTTGTAGAATATGTTAAAGCCGAAATTGCGGATGATATATCATTTATTTGTTTTAATTGATATCATCCAAACGACACATCCAGTATCATCATCACCACAAAGCCCAGCATTACCCCTATGGTAGATAAATCCACGTTCCCGCCGCGTTGAGATTCCGGGACCAGTTCTTCGATCACCACAAATATCATGGCTCCCGCAGCAAAGCTCAAGGCATAGGGCAGTATGGGTTGCATAAGGATAACTGCCCCCGCTCCCATAACGGCGGCTACAGGCTCGACGACAGCAGACAGTTGCCCATACCAAAAACACTTAAGTCTTGGCATTCCCTCTCGGCGAAGGGGCATGGCTACAGCCACTCCTTCTGGAAAATTTTGAATTCCTATTCCGACTGCCAGAGCGATAGCAGAGAATAGCGTCCCATCGGAAAGACCAGACAGAACTGCCCCAAATGCCACTCCAACGGCAAGACCTTCCGGTATGTTATGCAGGGTTATGGCTAGAATAAGCAATATAACCCGCTGCCAGTTTGTCTTAATTCCCTCAGCCTCTTGCGTAGGGAATCCTAGATGAAGGTGAGGCAATATTCTGTCAACGCTCAAGAGAAAAGCTCCTCCGATAAGAAAGCCTGCCACGGCCGGAAACCAGGCTGGGAGGTCACTTGCTTCAGACATCCTGATCGAAGGGATAAGTAGGGACCAGATGCTGGCCGCTATCATAACCCCTCCGGAAAAACCGAGCATTCCATCCAATATCTTCCTGCTTAGGTCCTTAGCCAAGAAAACGGTGGCTGCCCCGAGAGCAGTCATTCCCCAGGTAAAACAGGTGGCCAGAAAGGCTTGAACTATAGGGTGTAAATCGAGAAAAAAATCGAGCATCTTCAGAAATCTCCTTTAATATTCATCTGCAAAAAAAAGGCCCAAAAGAAGCTTTGAGTATACCTATTTAATCTATCATCCGTGATAGTGCTCATGATTTGTATATTCGATAGAGTTTAAGAAATAAAACTTTCAACAGATACCTTTAATCAATACCGGCTATCACTTTGTCAGATGTCTTAAATTCTGACAGCTCTTATCCAGAAAGAAAGTTTGCCAGTTGATTATCCTACTAGTTTTAATAAGTTTTCTGAAATTGGCCAGATGGCATAAGCTTTGCTCTATAAAAATCATTAATATGAAACCTTATAGCGATAGACATTATTGAAAAATCATCGGCCTCTATTCTTGGTGCTGTATCTTGGTATTTGCGGACCAAAACATGGTTGATGTAATAAAAAAATTCCCAAGTACGTATGCTGTCCAACCAAATCTTTTAGATTACCGGGAAACGTATACCAGATTCTCCTGGGAGGAAGTTCGTCGAGAGCTTGATGGTTTACCAAATGGCAAAGGCTTGAATATAGCCCATGAAGCAGTTGATCGACATGCCGACGGACCTAAACGTGGCCATCTGGCTATGCGCTGGCTTGGAAAAGATGGTCAAGCAGCTGACTTCACCTATGCTGACCTAAAGGAAAAGACCAATCGCTTTGCCAATGTTCTTGGAAAACTAGGAGTGAAAAAAGGTGATAAAGTATTTGCTCTGGCCGGACGCATTCCTAAACTATATTTGACTGCACTTGGCACGCTGAAAAACATAAGCGTCTTTTGCCCCCTTTTCTCCGCCTTTGGGCCCGAGCCAATCTACCAGCGCTTGAGTAGAGGAGACGCCATGGTTCTGATGACCACCGAGGGGCAATATAAAAGGAAAGTTGCCAGCTTGAGAGACCGACTGCCTCAGCTCAAGCACATACTTCTTGCAGACGTAGAGGAAGATATAAGCGAAGGTGTATGGTCACTACCTAAGCTAATGTCAGAGGCATCTGGTGACTTTACCATCTCACCGACTGACCCGGATGACATGGCCATTCTGCATTTTACCAGCGGCACAACCGGGATGCCCAAGGGAGCGGTTCATGTGCACAATGCTGTTCTTACCCATTACATAACCGGGAAATACGTGTTGGACTTCCATCCTCAAGACGTATTCTGGTGTACCGCCGATCCGGGGTGGGTAACCGGCACCTCCTACGGAATCATTGCACCGCTGGCGCACGGCATCACCAACATCGTTGACGAGGCAGACTTTGATGCACCGCGCTGGTATGGCATACTGGAGGAACAAAAGGTAAATATCTGGTACACAGCTCCTACCGCCATCCGTATGTTGATGCGCACGAATATCAACCCGAAAGAGCAATATGACTTGAGCCAACTCCGACTAATCCACAGCGTCGGAGAGCCTCTTAATCCTGAAGCAGTCGTTTGGGGGCAACGAGTACTGGGTTTACCGATTCACGATAACTGGTGGCAGACCGAGATAGGTGGAATCATGATTGCTAATTTTCCATCCGTAGATATTCGCCCTGGCTCTATGGGACTTCCACTTCCCGGGGTCGAGGCGGAGATCGTCCACCGTTTAGATGAAAACACGGTTAAAGTAGTAAAAGAACCCGGAGTAGAAGGTGACTTGGCGCTCAAGCCCGGTTGGCCCTCCATGTTCAGAGAGTACCTGCACGACGAGAAGCGCTATCAGAAGTGCTTCGTTGGTGGCTGGTATATTACTGGCGACTTGGCCAAGAGGGATGAGGATGGTTATTTCTGGTTTGTTGGCCGTGCAGACGATATCATCAAGACCTCGGGCCACATGGTCGGCCCATTCGAGGTAGAAAGCGCACTAATGGAGCATCCAGCGGTGGCCGAAGCCGGCGTCATCGGCAAACCCGACCCAACCATAGGCGAACTGGTGAAGGCCTTCGTTTCCTTAAAACCGGGTGTAGAGCCTAACCACCAGCTTCGTTTAGAGTTACTGGGGTTCGCACGTAAGAAGCTTGGCTCAGCCGTGGCTCCCAAGGAGATCCAATTTATAGAGAACCTTCCCCGGACTCGTAGCGGCAAGATCATGAGGCGATTGCTAAAGGCAAGAGAGCTGGGATTACCGGAGGGAGATTTATCCACTCTGGAGACAGGCGAGTGACTAAAAGACCAAATAAAAAAAATATCCAAGTCCAGATAGACCGTGAGCACACGATGCACCTCTTGCACCAGATGCTCCGCATCCGTCGCTTGGAGGAAAAATCAGCCGAACTTTACAGCGCCATGAAAATTCGGGGATTCCTTCACCTTTACATCGGAGAGGAAGCAGTGGCCGTCGGTGTTATAGAGGCGCTAAAACCGGAAGATAATGTGGTAGCCACGTATCGTGAGCACGCCCATGCGCTCCTAAGGGGAATGCCAGTGGGTGTCATCCTGGCAGAGATGTATGGCAAACTGGAGGGTTGCAGCCGAGGACGAGGGGGTTCAATGCATCTTTTCGATGTCAAAACTAGATTATACGGCGGGAACGCTATCGTCGGAGGCGGACTTCCCCTTGCCGTAGGGCTAGCGCTAGCAGATAAGATGCAGGGAAGGCAACAGGTAACCTGTTGCTTCTTCGGCGACGGAGCAGTTGCCGAAGGGGAATTTCATGAGTCGATGAACCTGGCCGCTTTGTGGCAACTCCCGGTCCTGTTTGTCTGCGAGAACAACCTCTATGCCATGGGGACGGCAATCAGATTCTCACACTCCGTCACCGACCTAGCCAGTAAAGCCGCTGCCTTATGCAGTACCAGCACAAACCGTAGACGGCATGGACGTGTTGGCGGTAGAGGGGGCAGCCAGACACGCAGCGGCGGCAGTGCGTGCCAGGAATCGGCCTTTCTTCCTGGAGTGCCGTACATACCGTTTTAGGGCTCACTCTATGTTCGACGCCGAGTTATATCGGAGTAAGTCGGAGGTCGAAGAGTGGAAAAAACGCGATCCCATCGTTACTCTAACCCAAAATCTCAAGGACCGGGGATTGTTCAACAAGACCGATTTAGAGGAAATCGAGCGGAAAGTGGCAACCGAAATCGAAGAAGCCGTTGCCTTCGCCGAGGCGGGCTCGTGGGAACCGTTAGAAGACCTGACGCGGTTCGTCTACTCCGAACGGGAGCACAATGAAAAACGATAAGCAGGGAATCAAACTTACCTACCGTGAGGCGGTCAGGCAGGCGATACGTGAAGCTATGCAAAAGGACGAACGCGTATTTCTTATGGGAGAGGATGTAGGACGATACGGTGGGGCCTATGCAGTCAGCATGGGATTACTGGAGGAATTTGGGCCTGAGCGCATAAGGGACACACCGCTATCGGAATCAACCTTTGTTGGCACTGGTATCGGCGCTGCGCTTGGCGGCATGAGACCGATCGTGGAAATTATGACTGTCAACTTCAGCCTTCTGGCTATGGACCAAATCGTCAACAACGCTGCTAAATATCTGCATATGTCAGGGGGTCAGTTCAACGTTCCTCTGGTCATAAGAATGGCCACTGGCGGAGGAAGACAGCTCGCGGCACAACATTCACATAGCTTGGAAGGATGGGATGCACACATCCCTGGGATTAAGGTGCTGACCCCAGCAACTATAGAAGATGCACGGGGTATGCTTTGGACTGCGTTAGAGGACCCGGACCCAGTCTTAATATTTGAGCACGCCGGTTTATATAACATGAGCGGAGAGATCTCCCCCAACGCCGGTCCGGTGGACATTGACCAGGCCCGAATACGCCGTCACGGTAGCGACTTGACTATTATTAGCTATAGTGCCAGCCTGTTTAAAGCACTGGATGCAGCCCAAGCGTTGTCTGAAGAGGGTATCGAGGCCGAAGTAATTGACCTTAGAACCCTCCGTCCTTTAGACGACCGAACTTTTCTCGACTCAGTTACAAAAACACATCGTGCTCTAATCGTAGACGAAGGGTGGCGCAGTGGGAGCATTTCCGCTGAGGTCAGCGCAAGAATCATGGAGGGGGCTTTCTACGATCTGGATACCCCGGTTGAACGAATCTGTAGTGCGGAAGTGCCCATGCCCTACGCAAGGCACATGGAGCAGGCGGCATTACCACAGGTTGAAACCATTATTACGACTGTTAGAAGGATGGTGCAACCGCATGGGTGAGTTTCGTATGCCCAGTTTGGGCGCAGACATGGAAAAGGGGACATTGATTGAATGGAATGTTAAGCCCGGCGACAGGGTAAAGCGCGGGGATATCATCGCCGTAGTGGAAACGGACAAGGGAGCCATTGATATCGAGGTCTTTGAGGACGGAGTCATCGATAAAATCATCGCTCAGCCCGGGGATGAAGTTCCTGTAGGAAATGTGCTAGCAGTGATTCGGACAGAAAAAGAGGAAGTTCCCAGAGTTGAGGTCAAAGCAGTCGAGGAGCCTAAACCGGAAGAGCCGATAGCTAAGCCCGTAGAAAAGCATATAAGGGTATCGCCCCTGGCTCGGAAGCTAGCCGCAGAGCTTGGAATTGACCTGAGTGTTATAAAGGGTACGGGCCCGGGAGGAGCTATAGAGCGCTCAGATGTGGAGAAGGCAGCAGAAGAAAAAAAAATGGCTAAACCGGTGCCTCTGGAAGAGGAAGTTTCTCCGCCGGTTACAACCAAGAAACCTCCGGTCGATTTAAGTACCCGGATGCGTCGAGCTATCGCCTCGGCTATGTCACGCTCTAACCGGGAAATCCCTCACTACTACCTGGAGACACACATCGATATGAGCAGTGCACTACGACGATTAGAAGTAGAAAACCAAAAGCGTCCTATTAAAGAAAGGCTATTACCCGTAGTACTGCTTATTAAGGCAACGGCTCTCGCATTGAGAGATGTTCCAGAGCTCAACGGATACTGGGTTAATGACCGATTAGATTTACAGGAAGCTATACACATCGGCTTCGCCATTTCGCTCCGACAAGGCGGCCTGGTTATACCGGCTATCCATAATACGGACCTAAAGAGCCTGGACGAGATAATGGAGAAAATGTGCGACCTAATTATAAGGACGCGATCCGGACATCTGCGCAGCTCCGAGCTTACTGATGCCACCATTACATTGACTAACCTCGGCGATACCGGGGCAGAAACCGTATTCGGTGTCATTTATCCACCGCAGGTAGCGCTTGTAGGGTTCGGCAAGATTACCGAAAAACCCTGGGCGGAGAACGGCATGATCGGAATTCGGCCAATTGTCAGTGCCACATTGGCAGCGGACCACCGTGCCACCGACGGCCACAGAGGCAGTCGGTTCTTGGAAACCCTTAATCGTTATCTGCAGGAGGCAGAGAAACTATGACCGATTCAGAGATTAAGGAAACCATATTCAAGCTACTTAAAGAAATAGCTCCGGAAGCCGATTTTTCTGAGCTCGAACCAAACCAGAATTTACGAGAGGTATTGGATATCGACTCCTTTGATTTTCTTAATTTTCTCATCGGACTGAACGCAGAGCTGGGGATTGATATACCGGAATCAGATTATGGTCAACTAGGAACATTAGCTGATATTGTAAGTTACATATCAGCCCGCATTAGTTGAGGCTTACATCAATTTCCTAAAGAAGTGCAATGTTTTTTATCGTAAACTCATAATCGCCGATTTTACATAATGTGAGTTCTAGATAGAAAAGCTGTCATTCCCACCAAACTTCACCTGGCGTAAGCGGGGAGTGGGAATCCCCCGACCTGTCATTCCCGCGGAAGCGGGAATCCAGTTTTATAATTCTAGATCTCCGATAAAGCCTGTCCCCGCACTTTTTTAGCAGGTAACATTCGGGGATGACATGCGGGAAGGATCCCCGATTGATCCCCCGGTTTAACCGGGGACAGGTAAGGCAAAATAACGAATAACCGATTAAGCTCGTACCCCCACTTTCTTGTGCTTAGATAAGCGTGAGACAAATTCATTTATTATCTCTTCCAAGTCTGGTTTGCCTAGCTCCTTTATTTCATAAGTAACCCTGGCATAGGGCTTATTAATTTTGATATACCTACCCAGGTCTATTGGCGTTCCTATTAGGACTGAATCACAGGGTGCCCTGTTTATGGTTTCCTCCAGGTCTCTTATCTGTTCTTTTCCGTACCCTACTGCTGGGAGCACCTTCCATATGTTTGGATATTTCTCATATACTTCCTTAATACTTTTCACCGCATAGGGACGGGGGTCTATTATCCTTGCTTTTAACCTCCTTGCCTCTAATGTACCTGCCCCAAAGCTTAAGCCTCCATGAGTTAATGTCGGTCCGTCTTCTATTACAACCACTCGTTTGTTCATGATCAATTTCGGCTTATCCACATGCTTAGGCATATCTGCCATTATTACCACGGCCTTTGGGTTAAGCCTCCGGACGTTTTCTTTGATCTTTAGAACATCTTTCTTCTTTGCCGTCTTGACCTTGTTTATGATGACGATGTCTGCCATCATGAGATTAGCCTGGCCGGGAAAATAACTGACCTCGTGTCCCGCCCTCCTTGCATCGGCGATAACGATGTGGAGGTCGGGCTTAAAAAATGGCAAGTCATTGTTCCCCCCGTCCCAGACGATTATTTCTGCTTCTTTCTCGGCTTCCTTCAATATTTTTGCATAATCAATGCCGGCATAGACCACTGTCCCTTCCCTGATGTGGGGCTCGTACTCCTCTATTTCCTCCAGTGTGCAATTGTTTTTCTCTAGGTCCTCATAAGAGGAAAACCTCTGGCTTATCTGCTTTCTCAAATCGCCATAAGGCATGGGATGCCTCACCACTAAGACATTAAATCCCTTTGCCATAAGAATCTTAACTGTTTTTCTAGTAGTCACCCCCTTCCCTACCCCTGTTCTTACGGCACAAACCGCGATGACCGGTCTTTTCGATTTCAACATCGTACAGTGAGGGCCCATGAGTTTAAAGTCTGCTCCAGAGGAAAGCACAATACTGGCTTTTTCCATTACCTCTTCATTGGATAGGTCGCTATATGCAAGGACTACCTCATTAACGCTCTTTTTTACTAAGATATCTTTCAACTCCGATTCCGGATATATGGGAATGCCCTTGGGATAAAGCCTTCCCGATAGCTCGGACGGATATATTCGCTTTTCTATGTTGGGTATCTGCGCCGCCGTGAATGCTATTACCTCGTATTCCTTTTTATCCCTGAAGACAACATTAAAGTTGTGGAAATCCCTCCCGGCAGCCCCCATTATTACCACCCTTTTTCTTTTCTCAGGAATATTTCGCATGTACGGGCTTGTTTGAGTTGATACGGACACCTCAGCCTGTGCCCTGGTCACGATTCTAATCTTCTGGAGCCATTTCTATATTACCATTGTCTAGCCGCAAACGATCCCACCCGCGGAAAGAAGTTACCCTTATATGCACCTGTCACCCGAGTATGTTTTGTTGCAACTGCAGATTAGCGAACCCTTGTGATAAGGACACATTCCTGCTGCCCCCCACTGATAAATGTTGAATGTAATCCATGCGTCGGAGGGAAGATCGTATATGTTGCTCTCAAAGACCACGCGAAGCTCGATTCCAGATGGTATTTTGCCAGGACTTGGATATCCCAGGCTGGGAAGCTCCTTTTTCTCCTTAGCGTAAATAGAGCTTATGTGGCCAAAACTGGGGCCCTCTTCCGGAGTGACTATAACTCCGCCTGTTCTCCCTTCCGAGAGCAATAATGCGGTGAACTCGTTAGGCTTTGTCTTCTCCACCTCAACCTGCCCTCTGGTCTGCTTTACGGTGTACACCTCTTGAGCCAGGGTTTGGTTAGAACCTGTCAAATACATAGCGAAAGCAAGCATAATTATAATGTGTTTCATTTCTTGTTTTTCCTCCTTTCAAGCAATAAAAGTGGCAATAATCATCTCAGAATTCCCTTTACGATCAAATCAACAGCTTGTTCCGGACCGAGCCCGTGAGCCATCAGAGTTTCAAGCTGCTTCTTGTCTATACTCCCGATAACAGCCTCATGAGTGATCTTGGCAAGGGGATGAGAAACATCCACAATTGGTATTGCCTTTGCGGTAGCCTTGTCTTTTACTATCTCCATACAATCCATATGACCTCTTGCACCCTCGGCTTTGCCCTCTGCAATGTTTACTACCTCTGATGATGATTCATCTTCAAGAGCGACCCTTGTCTTTATGAGTCCTCTTGAGTTTGTGCGAGCGAGCACAATCCTCTCCTTTATCTTTATCTCATCGTTAGCATGGCCAAACAACCTGGTTATCAATTCTGTCACTGCTCCTTCATCTAATTCGATTAAGTAATCTATATTTAACTTGCCGACTCTTCCGTTAGTCAGGTTAAAATCAGTGAAATATCTTCCGCCCTTGCCAACCTTTACCGATGCTTTAGGTATAACCTCTATCCCTCCCTGATTCCCCTGATAATGATTCTCTGAATATTTCATCTGAGCTTTTTCTCCAACTTCGACTGTTGCATACATTATATGAGTTACCCTTTCTGCTCTAGGAAATAAACAGTGTGCAAAGGATTGAACGGAAGCCTTTTTCTCGAGCTTCACATTTATATTTATTTTCTGTACTCCTTCTTTGCGCAGTATTCCGATACAAAAAACACCGGGTTTTCTATTTTTTTTCTTCTTTAACCCGAATATTAGCAATTATACCGGTGGAGGTTTCCTTAGCTTCAACATCCATGCAGACTCGAATCCTAAACTTTCGGAAAACTTATCTCTTCGAGCATCTCTGCGTAGAGTTTTTGATGAGGGATTGGGTTATGAGGCGGAGATTGCAAACTATAATACCCTATACCAACTTTCATAATGTGTTTCCTCCTAGAAAACGAAAAATGGCTAACAACTTCTATTTAGCAACTTTATAAATATGCTCAAAAAGACTAATGTTTATAAAACCTTCCTCTATGCCTTCCGGGATAATATCAAAAAGTGTGTAAAAGTATTTGCAGGCGGCGAATCCTTTTATATCTTTTTAGCTGAGAAAACAAAAAAGAAAGGAGACGCCACCCATGGGAAAGCATACCGAGAAGAAGGCAGAGAAATCAAGAGTAAC
>DATMAT010000003.1 GCA_035559815.1 Thermodesulfobacteriota bacterium | reverse complement strand
TCTTACCTCACACTCCTTAGATAGAATTTCTTGTCTTTATTCATCATATCTCTTGCGGTAATGACTCTTGTATTATGTCATTGCGAACGAAGCGAAGCAATCTCTAGTTTTAGATTGCTTCGTCGGTTTGCTCCTCGCAATGACATGGGAGTCAGTTTGTTTAGGTACTGATTCCTTGCACGAGTTAGAGGGCAAATCATTCTACAAAACTGCTGAATTTAAGACAAATATTTGCATGATTAACAAAAGCATACAAAACAAGAAAAAAGAAATGGATTCCCGCTTTTGCGGGAATGACAGACTGGTCGCTTGCGTCTAGTTCTTTTAATAAGAGTGTAAGAACAAGAGTTGTATTTTTCTTCAGATTAATTTAAATTTCGCTTGTATGAAATTAAACCAAATCTCGATAATCTTTATTCTCCTGAATATCCTTACCGTCCCCGGTTGCACCACCGTTCCGGTGAATGTTGTTGAGTGGGCGCCTAAAGCCGAGCCTTCCATCAGGTTTAAGGGAGATGTTGGCGGAGTTGCGTTTAGTGATGGGGATGTTTGGTTCACCGAGAGTGTCCCTAAGCATAGATTCATTCCTTTTAGTTACGAGAACAGCGTGCAAAGGGTAAATTTACAAACGGGAGAGGTTATCGCAAGCATAATGACTGATTCGCCCCTAGCAAAGATATCGGTAGGAGAGGGCGCGGTATGGGTTTCCGGTAGCAACAAGAACCAGGTTCTCAGGATTGACCCAAAGACAAATCAGATTGCAGCCATAATTTCCGTTGGCCGGAAATGTGGAGCTATAGCCGTCGGCGAAAGTGCGGTGTGGGTTGCTAACCCTTATAAAGGCACTATTACTCGTATAGAACCAACAAGCAATAAGATAGCGGCTACAATTCCGGTGGGAAAAGTTCCGACGGCGATAGCGGTAGGTGAGGGAAGTATTTGGGTAACCAATAAACTGGATGGCACTGTTTCCAAGATTGACCCCGGTACAAACCGAGTTACGGCCACTATCACGGTGGGTAAAGATGCAGCGGGAGTGGCCGTGGGTGAGGGGCTTGTATGGGTAGTCAGGTATGCCGGTGTTAACGGATGGAGAAGCGAGTTGTTGAAAATAGACCCTTCATCCAATAAAGTTCTAGGCGAGCCGACCAGGCTGGGAGGAGCGGCATGGCAGGCAACAGTCGGCGATGGGGCCGTATGGCTTAACCATTCAGATTATGACTCGGCTTTTGTAAAGGATGTGGTATACAAAATCGACCCTCGAACTGGCCGGGTCGTCGAGATTCCTTCTTCCAATATTACCATGCTGGAAGTAAATAATGGTAATGTTTGGGTTGTTGCTTACACTCCGTTTGGCGGACAATTTTATCTTTCACGGCTCTTGGTTAAGTGACTTTGTTTCTATTAAAGAGGGGGTTGCTTTCTCTTCGTCCGTCATTGGATCCCTTTGATTGCTCTCGGGTGAACTCTGCCAATCTATCTCTTACTTGGGACAGATTATGTATAAGGCGTAATATAAAATCTTTATTTTGCCTGCCCGTCAATCTCAGGTAACCTTTTAAATTCACTATGAAAAAGAGAATATTGGTGGCAATGAGCGGTGGGGTAGATAGCGGGACGGCTGCTGCTCTTCTTAAGAAAGAAGGGCACGATGTCATCGGTGTGACCATGCAGCTCTGGGACTATGGGGATGCAGACGGCGGCTGCTGTTCAGCCGATGATGTAAGAGACGCCAGAAGGGTTGCAGAACAGATTGGTATTCCTCACTACGTCGTCAACTATATGGACGTTTTCAAGAAGTACATTGTGGAAGACTTCGTCGGTAAATACTTGTCCGGCAAGACACCCAGCCCCTGCGTGCTATGCAATCAATTCATGAAGTTTAATTTTCTCCTGAGAAGGGCACTTGAGCTTGGCGCCGATTATCTGGCAACCGGCCACTATGCCCGGGTTGAAACCGAAGAGGAATCCGGAAAGTTTTATTTAGGTAAGGCTGTGGATAAGTCTAAGGATCAGTCCTACTTTCTTTTTACATTAACCCAGAATGAACTTAGCCGCATAATGTTTCCCCTGGGTTCCATGACCAAAGATGAGGTTAGAACTATTGCAAAGGATATGAACCTCCGGGTGGCAAACAAGCCCGATAGCCAGGAGGTATGCTTTATCACCGCTGGCGATTACAGAGATTTCCTGAAAGATTATAAAAAAGAAAGGGGAGAGATTGTAGATGTTGATGGGAACGTGCTTGGTCATCATGACGGTGTTTATTCCTTCACGGTGGGACAGAGAAGGGGGTTGGGGATTGCGAAGGGGAAACCTCTTTACGTGGTTAAGGTAGATCCGGAAAGAAATAGAGTTGTAGTGGGAGAGGAGAAGGACATCTTCAAGACCAGGCTTTTAGCAAATAACGTAAGCTGGGTTGATGGGATTTCCTCCGGCGAAATCGAGGTCAAGGCTAAGATTCGATACCGCCATGCTGAGAGTGAAGCAAGGGTCAGCGTGCAGTCGGATAGCGAGGCTTTGGTCGAGTTTAAGGCACCCCAGCGGGCAATGACACCCGGACAAGCCATAGTTTTCTATCAGGAGGATAGAGTACTCGGCGGGGGCTGGATAAACGAGGTAATGTAGAAATGAAGAGAATATCCGTCGTAACGTTGGGATGCAAGGTCAATCAGTACGACACCGCGGCCATACTTAACATGCTGCCCGATAGTAGGTACAAAAAGGTTCCATTCCCGGGAGAGGCGGACGTTTATGTAATCGATACCTGCACCGTTACTCACAAGGCTGATGCGGAGGCAAGACATTATATAAGCCGGGCTAAAAGGATCAACCCGAACGGGGTAGTAATTGTCACCGGCTGCTACGCTCAGGTCTCTTCTGGCGAGCTTATGGAAGTGAGTGGCGTTGATTATGTTATCGGAAACTCGGATAAATTTTCTTCTCTGGTCAAGGTCATACGGGAAGGGGAGATTCAGGCCGAGCCACAGGTTCTGGTGTCTGATATATTCAAGGAGAAGAAAAGGAAATTTGAGACACCGGAGATTAGCACCTTTCCAGAGAGAACAAGGGCTTTTCTCAAGATTCAGGACGGATGCAATTATAGATGCACCTTTTGCATAATTCCCTATGCCCGGGGAAGGTCGAGGAGCCTTTCCGTGGATGAAGTTTTGAGGCGGATGGAGGTCCTATCTCAATCCGGTTATAAGGAAGTGGTCTTGACCGGGGTTCATATAGCCAGTTATGGGAGGGACATCGGGACAAACCTTCTGGAGCTCCTACGGGAAATCGACCAAAGAAAGGTAGTGAAGAGGGTAAGGCTGACCTCACTCGACCCTGCCGACACTGGCGACGAGCTAGTTGATTTCGTCGCCGATTCAGAAACGATATGTCCCCAGTTTCACGTTGCCCTTCAGAGCGGAGATGCAAACGTACTCAAAAGGATGAAGAGAAGATATAACCCGGGACAGTTCCTCCACTGCACCGACCTTATCCGGAAAAGGATGCCGGATGCGGCAATCGGCACGGACGTCATGGTTGGCTTCCCTGGAGAGACGGACGAGGAATTTGAGAACACCTTTAGCTTGTTGAAAGATTCCGCCCTTACCTATTTCCACGTCTTTTCATACTCGAGGAGAAAAAATACCCCAGCGGCCTCGATGTCAAATCAGGTACATCCACGGCTCATGAAGGAGAGAAGCAAGATACTGAGGGACCTGGGATTCAAGAAAAAAACCGAATTCTATAGAAGCCTTATCGGAAGGAGGTTTCCTCTACTTGTTGAAAAGGGAGATAGGGGTACCACTCCCAACTACATGAGCGTGAGAATCTTGAGTAGTTGTTTCTCTATAGGCGACGAGATTGAGGTAGAGATTAGAGACGTAAAAGGGGAGGATGCTCTAGGGGCGCCGGTACATATCGCATCGGTTTAATAATGCCTGCTAAACTACTAACATTCGTCTCATCCGTTCTGCTTGTTTTTACCGCATGTTACATCGGCAATGCGGTTAAATCAGAGACGATAGAGAAAATTCTCAATACCCCCGAGGAGACACTGAGGGTCTGGGTTCTTTCCGATATCCAACCCAGGAACCGGAAAGAAAAAAAGGAATTTGAAGAAGCGATTGAGGACGTTAACCTTAACATCCCGGATGTGGACTTGGTTATCGTTGCTGGAGATATCGAAGAAGACGCCAGCGAAGAGGATTTTGACTGGTACCTGGCCACAAAGCCGTCTTCCCATGTCCGGGAGTGGTATGAGATCGCCGGAAACCACGATTTGAAACTGAATGATGGGAAGGGCTATAAGGAAAAGATCAGGGAGGATTTTTACTATTCTTTCACCAAGGGCAACATCCTTTTCGTCCTGATGTCCGACGAGGTACGAGGCAAGCCTACCGAGATTTCAGACGAGACTTTTGAGTGGTGGAAAAATCTGGTGATAAACAACCAGGATAAGATAATCGTCGTCGTTACCCATGCTCCGCTGGAGGGAAGTGGTATCCCATTTTCTATTCATCCAGACAGGCAGATCAAAGACTCTCGTCGTTTTGGGGACGTATTAAAGAAGTACAAGGTGGATATGTGGTTCTCGGGGCATCTGCACATCCCACATTCTTTGGCCGGCAATATAGAGAGGAAGGATAAGTATAACGGTACCATATTTGTTAATGTCTCTTCAATTCGCTCCGAGCTTCTCGGTCTCAAGAAATCGGAATCGCGGATTGTAACCTTCGTCTGCGGCTCGGATAAGGTGTATATAGAATCCAGAAACCATAGCAGAAGGAAATTTGACCGAGAACTGGGAATGGTATTTGAGCTTTCTAAGAAATATCAGTGTGAAAATAGTGAGAAGCTGAAAGTTGGGAGTTAAGAGTTGAAAGACATTTTTATTATTTTTTTGCAAGAGTCAAGATTTGAAATTTCAGATAGTGTCGATTCTTGAATAGATAGATCTCATCAGATTCCTGCCTCTTTGTCATACCCGAAATCATTAATCAGGTATCCATAATCAAAAACTGGATTCCCACTCCCCGCTTCCGCGAGGACAAGCTTCGTGGGAATGACAAATCAGAAGACCTCGGCTTAAGCTTGTACCCAAAGGTATTAATCGTGTAACATGAGGGAATGACCGGTGGCCCAGGTCAGAAGTTCTTGCTACGATTTATGTAATATTAAGTCTAGGTTATCACACTTAACTCTCAACTATTTACTATTTACAGCATCTTCTTTTTTCTCTTCAAATAGTCGACTAAGAGATACTTCCCCAATTGGCTTGGGGTGGTAAAAAAGGCGCGCCCTCTATTGATACGGGTCATCTCGTCCACAAACCTTCTTAAAGACGAGCTGTCATCGAGCATGAAGGTGTTAATAGTAATCTGCTTCCTGGTTAGTCGCTTCACTTCCTTAAGGGTCTCGAAGGTTGCCCTGGGGCTTAGACCTCCAAAAAACATGGGGAGCTCTACCTGAAGATATCCGTCCAAAAAATAGGCTGTGGGCTGGCCGTCGGTAATCAGTATTACCTGTTTGTTTGGGGTCTTGTGTCGTGAAAGCATCCTCGATGCCAGTATCAACGCCTCCTGTATGTTGGTGAACGGGTCGTTTGAATCCCAGGTGATGGTAGTCAACTGCTCGGTGGTAAGGGTTCTAGCTCTGGTAGAGAATCCGACTATATAAAGATTATCCCTGGGGAACTGCGTCCTGATCAGGTGGTCGAGGGCCAGAGCAACGCGCTTGGCCGCGGGAAATCTTCCCTGAAAACTCATGGACCAGCTTAGGTCAAGCAGTAATGCGGAGGTGGACTGGGTGTGGTATTCCATGTCAAAAACTTCGAAATCCTCTGGATGGACCTTTATCGGGCTTCCGCGGGTTTGACGGACCAGCGAGTTTTTAAGGGTACCGACCACGTTTAAGTTGAACGGGTCCCCGAATTCGTACTCCTTGACGTTTTCGGGCTTTATCGCCCCGAATCCCCGCTGCCTGGTCTCGTGCCCGCCAAACTGATGTTTCTTCAAGGAAGAGAAGATATCCCTCAAAGCGATCTCACCAACCTTCCTTATTCCTTTTGGCGTGAGTTCGGTATAGTGTCCACGTATCTTAACCAGACCCGTTTGCTCGAGCGATGACTTGATGTTCCGGAGAACCAGGATTGATTTGTATCCCTCTTCGCTCAAAATCTCTTGAAAATCGTCGAGGCTCAACTCTTCAAAAGTGCCGGACATGAGGCCATGCTCCAATGTCTCTATCTCCTCAAACTCGTGGATGAGGTCCAGTGTTTCGTCGAAGTTAAGAGGATTTTTCCCTTTAAACCTCTCCCCGAAACGGTTTATGAAGTTTTCAATCTTCTTGATATTCTCCAATTGTTTTTTGAGCTTCTCCAATCTATTTTTGGCCTCGGAATCTACGAAATCGTAACTAGAGAGGGCTTCAATGGCCGAGCTCAACTTATCGGGAAGGTTTTTAAGAAAGTTTTTTCGCTTTTGATAATCGGAAGATATCACCGAGAGGGTGTTTTTCAAGGTGTCTATCTCTTTTTCTACAATCTCGGTTAGCTCTTTTCTTATACCGGATAGGGATTCCTTAAGGTTATGGGACTGAAACTTTTTTTCCTTATATTTTGCCAGCTCGGAGCGAAGGGCATCGATTCCCATAACCTTTATTTTTGCTCCGCGGATCCCCTGCTTCATGATCCATTCAAACGCTTCATCAGGGGTCCATCCCTCCATGAGGAAGTTGGAAAATTCCTTGAAGAAGTCCTCGATATCCAGTTTGAACTCGTTCTGTGCCCCATTCCATTTTAGGTATCTATATGTAGTGGTCATTTGTATATGATTTTCCCCTGTACCTTTTCCTTGTTTAGTTTGTTGCTAAGGTGAAGACCCTCTAGGATGAATTCAATGGCCGAGGCTATTTGGGCCGGAGTTTGCTCGACCTGAAGAGTATCTATGCATTTTTTTAGCCCCTTGATTTCTTTCACTCCTACCAGATACTCCTCGGATGACATCGTATCCGATACCTCGACATAACCATGTTCAAAGCTCTCCAGAAGTTCCGAGAATACGTTCAAGGATGGGAAATAGGAGTCCATTACTATCTTGACCGATCTTTTGATCAGTTTTTCCACTACCGTTACCTCGGATGTATCTTCGCCCAGATACTCCAGCTCTATCTTGCCAATGGTAGAGGGCAGGAGAGCATTAAAATCGGTAATCCGGGGAGCAACTTCACGTTCCCCCATCTGAATACCCCTTTTTTCGGCTGCGGCGATTATACTCTCATAATTAGCGATGGTTGTCCTAACGCTTACCCCGGAGCGTTGATTTATTTCATTCGACCCTCTGGCCTGGAAGGTTATTTCGGCAATTATTTGTTTGATGAAGTTAGGCACCTTTATTGTGTATCCCTCTCTTCTCAAAGTGCGAGCCTCTTGTTCCATTATGCGTATCTCATCGCTCTGGGTCGGGGGGTAGTGAGTTTTAATCTGAGACTGGAACCGGTCTTTGAGGGGCGTTATTATTCTTCCCCTGTTCGTATAGTCTTCCGGGTTTGCGGTGGCCACTATGCACATATCCAGCGGGAGCCTTATTTTATATCCTTTGATTTGAATGTCCTTTTCCTCCATTATGTTGAAAAGCCCCACCTGGACCTTCTCTACCAGGTCGGGCAGTTCGTTTATGGCAAATATGCCTCTATTGCTCCTGGGAATGAGTCCGAAGTGTATGGTAAGCTCGTCAGAAAGGTATCTACCCTCGGCCACCTTTATCGGGTCAACCTCGCCTATCAGGTCGGCGATAGAGACATCTGGGGTGGCTAGTTTTTCCCCGTACCTTTCATCCCTTCTTATCCAGGTGATTTCGGTATCGTCGCCGAATTCCTTGACCAGTTCACGGCATTTTTTGGATACCGGGGCATAGGGGTTATCGTTTATCTCACTGCCCTTGATAACCGGAATCTCTTCGTCGAGCAAGCTGGCTAGCAGCCGGATTAACCTGGTCTTGGCTTGTCCTCTTTCTCCGATGAGGATCATATCGTGTCCGGCAAGGATAGCGGTTTCAATTTGCGGGATCACCGTTTCTTCGTAGCCTATTATGCCCGGGAACCTTGGCTCGCCTCGTCGAAGCTTGTCGATGAGGTTCTTTCTCATTTCCTCTTTTACCGATAGCACCTTGTACTCGCTTGCCTTTAATTCTCCGATCGTCCTCGGTTTTTGGAACATCTACGGTTATCCCTCCTTAAAAGGTTTCTTTGGCTCAAGTAACTCGGTCGATGAACAAAGCTTGATCCCTCTCGGATTAATTTGTATTTGAAGCAAATAAGCCAGATACAATATTAGAGACTAGATACACTTCCGCGTCCCTGAGGATTTCTCCTTATTATACTAGTAATTGTGAATATTAAAAGCCTATTTTTAATTGGCTTTAATTTGTATGGCGATTTGGCACCAGGCTGTGTAGACTATAAGGAAGCACCTAGGTAGGCAATGGAACAGCCGATACTTAGAGAGTTACATTTCTGGAGAATAGCCAGTGGCAGATGCTAGCTTCCTGCACAGGATTATAAGCTCGCTGCGGGGAGAGAAGGGGTATAAGTCCGACGAAGAATTGATAGGTCTCTTCGTTGGCCAACGGGATATAGGTGCTTATGAAGAAATCTTAAAACGATACCAGGACAAAATTTACGGATTGGCCCTCAGGATTACCCGCAACCCAACCGATGCAGAAGACATCCTACAAGAGGTATTTCTGACACTTACAAAAAAAATTGATACGTTCAGGGGAGAGTCTAAATTCTCGAGCTGGCTCTACCGGATTGCGGTTAACGCTAGCTATATGCACCTTAGGGCTGAGAAGAAGCACGAAGCTGATGTCAGTCTTGAAGGTTACGCGCCTTATGACGAGAAAGGAACCCTCATGGGTAGAATTGCATCAAAGGATTGGACTGACCGGCCGGACAAAGTGCTTTTTAGTAAAGAAGCAATAGATATGATAGATAAGGCGGTCAACCAGCTCCCTGAATCCTACAGGGTAGTCTTTCACCTGAGGGATGTGGAAGGGTTGTCTAATGAGGAGGTGGCGGAGATACTGGGGCTTTCCATTCCGGCAATAAAGTCCAGACTTCACCGGGGAAGACTCTTTTTGAGGGATAAGCTTTCAGACTATTTTTACGAATGGAGTGGAGGAAAGTGATGGCGTTATGTAAAGATGTGGTCGAGAACATAATGGAGTATGTAGACGCGGAACTGGATGATAAGACGCTCGAGGAGCTGGAGAAGCATCTCCATGAGTGTCCGGAGTGTCAGGCCTTCGTCAGGACATATAAAAGGATGCTGGAGCTTACCGGAAAGCTAAAGGAAAGAACCTTTGTCAGTGCCGATGTGAGGAAAAGATTGAAAGACTTTCTGAAGTCACAGCTCAAGTCATGATTGTATTTAGTTACTACCCATCCTTCGTTTCCGTAATATTTCCCCCAGTTTGCATAGTTACCCCATAGATAGTTCAAACGGACGAAAAATGTTAACCGGTGACAAGCTCTGCCCGGTTCTTTGCCGTATCATATCACAAAAATTGAAAACACCAGTAGTTCGAACAAGTTAGAACAAAATAATACTGGCACATTTGTTGTCGTAGGTTGTCCGGTGCACTAGTACTGCTGCATGTATTAATAAGAATCGAAGGAGGAAACAATGGAAGCCAGGTATGTGGTCAGGATATTTTTCTCCAAGGACAAAATAAAATCTGTCATAGGAAAAAATGTAGTCGAGGTAATTAATGTAGCCGGAATAAAGGTGCAAGAGTTTTGTAAAATAAGCATCGAGGCAATAGGGGTTAACCGGGATTACGTTCATATACTTTTTCAACCCAATCACTAAATATATCCGGAACATCTAATACGGGTGTTCAAGGTCGCTTCGGCACACGAGACGTTGATGAGAAAACCCTCTTTGAAGAAAATGCTCCTTAAGAGCAAATTCCCGAGGGACAGGTATTAAGCGGCCATAATTGGGGAGAAGAGAGGAGGGCAGTTAAGGGAGCAGGATTGAGAATATAAGCCGGTGGTCAAGGTTCGAGCTTGGTCAGTTCCTGGTCTATCTTCTCTAGATATTTATTCTCGACGTTCATTAATGCCTTCTTTGAGTTCTCTCGGACGTTCCCCGATTCTTTACCTTTCGACCTATATAAGAATATCCCCAGGCCAAATGCCCCTATTACCAGGGCAAAAGCTGGAAAGAGCCATAATATCCAATTGCTACCCTTTGCCGGGGGAGCGCCGAGGATGGTCTCACCGTATTTATCCACAAAATAGGCGATTATCTCTTCTTTTGATTGTCCCTCTTCTAATTTTTTTCTGATAATGGTCCTCATGTCTTTGGCCAGTTGAGAGTTGGATTCCTCAACCGTCTGTCCCTGACAGACCGGACACATCAGAAGATATGAAATCTCCCTCACCTGGTCGTCGATATTGTCTCCTGCGGAGTTGGCCGTCGGCAATATGACTGCTATTAAAAAAGTTATGGCGATGACCCTCATGAATAGTTTTTTTCTTTTAGTCATTTTATTTCAACCGGTATATCATCGCTGATTGTGCGGTCGGCCCGCGGGGATGAAAGCGCCCTTTCCAGAAAATAATCAATGCTTTGCTCTGTGAGGATCCCGGTGTACTTATCTACTATTTTACCCGACGGGTCTATAAAGTAGGTTTCTGGAACTCCGGCTATTCCGTATTCCACGGCTATTTCACCCTTTGGGTCGACCCCATTCACATACCCCCCACCAAATTTTTGGATATACTGAAGTGCCATGTCTTTGTCGTCCCATACGTTCACCCCTATAAAGACGACATTCTTATCTTTATGTTTTATCCAGGATGCCTCCAGCGCCGGTGCTTCATCCCGGCAGGGAGCACACCAGGAAGCCCAGAAATTCAAGAGTACGGCCTTTCCTCTCAGGTCGGAGAGCTTTAGTTGGCCACCGTCAAAGAGATCGAGGGTAAACTCAGGCGCCTCTGAACCTACCAGCGGCGAGGGTTTCAGAAACTCTCTGTTTCCAAAAAGGGCATAGCCAAAAAGGCCCAGAAGCATTACTATCCCGGCGAAGATGGCTAATTTGGTTATAGTGCTCAATATCTTCATTTACTGTCCTTCTTATTGGAAAACCCTGGTGTAATAATTAGTGAATTGGCCATGAGTGGAAAAAATACGTTAGTAAATAAAAGAATATTTTTCAGTTGTATGCTTGTCAAGTTTAAACGGATACGCAGGGCTGTCCTATTTAGATTAATGGCTATGTTTGCTGCCGTCCTCGTGAATGTGAGTTTCCCTTTTTTTCTCATTGTCTTTTTGTTCATGCATTTGTCCATGTTCATGACTGTGGCCGTGCTCATGTTGTTTATCCTTGGTTGCTTCCTCCATAGCTCGATACTCTTCCGGAGACAAATCAGGCAAGCGCTTCAGGAATGCCACGATTGCCCATATTTCCTCATCGCTGTGTGTAGGACCAAAGGCGGGCATGCCGGTCATCTTGATTCCGTATTTTGTAATCCAGAACAACTGCTCGGTGCTCCACCATTCGCCCTCCTCCAGTTCTTCTACCAGTTCAGGCGGTTCCGGGTTGAGTCCCTTAGCTAGCTCGGAAGGGGAAACACCAGGTGCGCCGTGGCAGGTAACGCACATTTCTTTGTAATGGACAAAGCCTGTCTGCACAATCGAATCATCCGTAAGTGGAGGTGCCACGATTCCTTTTGCGTGACGGCTGACCGATTTTGCCAATGTCATATTAAGCACCCACTCGACGGGTTTGATATGAGGTTCCGTGGCAGCGACGTTGTAAACACCGGAGTATATAAAAACCAGGGATGCGGCTATTAATAAAATGACTATCGCTATGAGTATGCCTAAGATTCTCATGTCTTATCCTCCTTATTCCTTGGTTTGGTGTCTTTAACTTTAAAATTCTCTGTGGTTTACCACAAGAGTTGTCCCTTCCCCCTTTCACGGGGGAAGGTCAGGCTGAATACCCTCCCGTCAAGGGAGGGGAAATTTTCGGATACCCTGCGGCTTGCAGTGTGGTTCATCTAAATTATCCTTAGTCTATTTTCACGACAAGCCATTGGGTGATAAAATGATATTCGTTATTCATTGACGTTATTAACTTGATACACAAATTTAGAGATAAAGCGCATATAAAAGGCAATTGTAAAGAACTCATATATACGTTCCCTGCAGCCATCGAGTCACCAGCAAAACCTGCCTTGATTATATCTAGGGAGCTGGTGAGCTACTCTTAATATTATGACCTTAAAAATTATATCGAATTCACTTTGCCATGATTCTAATTATATTTAAACACTTAAGCCTCTATATCTCCATAAACTGGTTGCCGAAATAATTTTCAGTCTCCTTAAGTAAGCTAGAACCCAACAGATATACCGGTTGTGAAGTAAAATAACGAACGCTCGGATTCACCGGCGAACTCCGTTCCCGCTCCGGCATCCCATACGGTTCTTTGGGTCAATTGATAACGGAAACCGAATTCTGTGCCAACAATACTCGAGTCATCACGCTGGACGGATAGGTCGGTAAAGACATCTCCTATGATGGTCAGCCGTGTATACTGGGGTGCACCTACCGGATAACTGGCTCCTAGTATGAATTCGAGACGGTTGTCTCTCTTTCCATCTCTATCCCCGTTAAGATACTGATAACCGGCATTGATGTGGGTGCTAAGGCGGCCGTAAGATTTTGTCATAAGTCCCTTGATTTTTGCCGCGGTTCCGGGCGAATCAACTCCGGAGGGGATAGTGAACTCTAGCTTTACACCCAGGGCCGGAATTCGGAGAGTCTCCTGATTGAAGTTGTAGAGGGCCTCCAGTTCGATATCGCCGAATTTGGCTTGCTCGTTGTCAGGTTCGGTAGAAAGACTTGTACCAATACCTACCTGAAGGTTGGGGTAAGCGCCGTAAAGAAGTTCAACGGAGGAAAGAAAGCTGTCGTCGCTACGGCGGTTTATACTAAATCCCACTCCGGCTTCGAGCGCTAATTCTCGGTATGCAATAGGGTAAGGGTCTTCCACGCGTAACGGCCGTCCTTCGTCCAAGTTGCTGTGGTCTATTGCTTGTACGAGGGAACCATTTAATCCAAGAGCTAAGACGGATAGCAGATATATGATGAACAAGCGGTTCATTTATCACCTCCGGTGTAGTGCTTGTGGCGATGAGGAGCGGATATCTCTTCGGGTTGATGGCTATGGTCCCCTGATGCCTTTCCGAAAAGTACCTCCTCAGCCGATGGCGGACGAGGACCCATGTCCATTTCCATGTCGTGTCCACTCATTTCATGTCCGGCGTGTTCGCCGTTCGATGTGGTTGCATGGTATTCACCATAGCGTTCCCTAGTCTCGTGGTTACGATGAAGGTAAATATCCAGTCTTTTCAAGATTGCTTCCCGCTTTGCCTCCAAAGTCGGGTAAAGATCGGGGCGGCTCAGTATGTCATCTACATTGTCGTGGAGCATGTGCAGGTTATCGAAGATTGCCGCCGCCTCCGGATACTTGCTGGAGAAATCGGGTGCTACTTCATACATCATGGGCATGTACTGCCATTCGAGTGGCGGGTTTTTGAGATAGCCATGGTAGTGCTCAATGATCTTCGGCATTAGCTCTTTTTGTTTCTTTACGTCACCCATAAGCTGAACATCATATACGGCAGCTTGGAGCCAGTGATAAGCCCAGATCTGAGAATTAAATTTAGGGAACTTGTCGCGAAAAGACTTGGATTCGGGGAAGCTCCATAGTCTTCCGTGGTGGTCAAGCGGGTGAGTGGTGATTGCTTCCGGCATCTTTAGGTAATCAGCAAGAATTTTTTGGTAAGCGCTATCTTTGTCCTTTACCTTGTCGCTCGAAAGGAGATCATAAAGACTGCGGTGGAAGGTGTGCGCCCAATTAAATGTGCGCTGAACCTCCCATGCCATCTCGGCGAAAGTAGGTGCTATTTGCACTTCGTCTGGGGCAACGCTAGGCGAACTGAATATAAAGTTAAGCACTTCCAGGCGTGCTTTCTCGATCTGGTGTGGATCTTGCGTTTTGAGTAAGGCTAGGGCCGCACGAGCGTGGCCAAAGTCAATTCCGTTGAATTCCCGAAATAGCTGGGGCAACTCACGGCTTAGAGACCAGTTCCAGGGGCCACGCAGTTGCCATCGGTGGTCTCTTTTTACCCATTGTCCTTTGGCTGAAAAGACGCTCCAGGTAGAGAATAGGAGGATACTTGCAAAAATAATTAATGTTATTCGTAAATACTTCATTTGAGCTCACTCCTTTATTACTTAAGTTTTAGAAAGGATAGATACTCCGGGGACAGTGGTACCTTTACCATTAGCACCACTGACAAAATTAAGGTGATGAATCCTTTTTAGATTAATAACGAAGAGTTGGTTATGAATAACTCCGGCCGGTCGTGTTTTCCGAATATTCTTGGATTCAAGATAAACTTTCGAGAGTTATCGATGCCACTAACTGAATTACTAACCGTCAACAAAAGAAGCACCGTGTCGGAGCCAAAGACGGGCGGAGCGTTGGGCAACGCATAATCACAGCACTTTATGCTTTCGTGCATTTCCGAAGTCGTGTTTTTAGGAGAAATCGGCTTGGTAGGGTCATGATGATCTATGTGTTTAGGGCCATGCTGGTGGGTTAATACCTTATCTCCTTTATCTGGTAAAACTGCGGAATGATGAGCGCTGGAAAGGATTCCGGTATAACAGAACAAAAGACTGATCACCACAAGGAAGCTTATATTATTCATACTGATTGAGTCATATTCTAGCCGTTTGAGGTCTCACAATCAATATTTTTGATTCACATACCCAGTCTTCTATAGTTTAACATTGCGAAGCCTGAGGGCATTGGCGATAACTGAGACAGAGCTGAAAGTCATCGCCGCAGCGGCAATCATAGGGCTTAATAACAATCCAAACACCGGGTAGAGTAGGCCAGCAGCGATGGGGACACCAAGCGTATTGTAGATGAAAGCGAAGAAGAGATTCTGCCGTATGTTGCGCATGGTGGCTCGACTGAGCCGCCTGGCCCGAGCAATGCCACGCAAATCGCCCTTCACTAAGGTTATACCAGCGCTCTCTATGGCCACGTCCGTACCGGTTCCCATGGCTATACCTACCTGGGCTTGAGCAAGGGCGGGAGCATCGTTAATGCCGTCACCAGCCATGGCTACAATTCGACCTTCGGACTGAAGCCGCTTGACCACTTCGCCTTTTTGCTCAGGAAGGACATTCGCTTCTACCTCGTCAATCCCCAGCTTCCTGGCCACTGCCTCCGCAGTAGTTTTATTGTCTCCGGTCAGCATTACTATGCGTATACCCTCCCTGTGTAGAGACTCTATGGCTTCTGGGGTGGTCTCCTTAATCGGGTCAGAAACGGCGAGTAACCCGGCTGCCTTTTTGTCAATAGCGATAAACATCACCGTCTCGCCATCTTTACGCAAAACTTCCGCTTTTTCTTGTAGCTTACTTGCATCAATCTGCAGTTGCTCAAGTAGCTTACTGTTTCCAACGGCAATCACCCGGCCGTTTACTTTTCCAAGGACACCCTTCCCGGTAATTGACTGGAACTCGTGAGCTTCGGACAATATCAGATTTCTTTCCTTAGCCGCCGCTACTATGGCTACAGCCAGAGGGTGCTCACTTCCTCGTTCGACGCTCGCCGCAAGTTGAAGTAGCTCTGACTCATCTAGCTCTGATAGCGATTCTGCCCTGGTAAGCCGCGGCTTGCCTTCGGTTAGGGTACCGGTCTTATCGACGACGATAGTGTCAACCTTCTCCATAATTTCAAGAGCTTCTGCGTTCTTGATGAGAACACCGGCCGTCGCCCCGCGCCCCGTTCCCACCATTATGGACATAGGGGTAGCAAGCCCCAATGCGCAGGGACAGGCGATTATGAGTACGGCCACGGCATTGATTATGGCATGGGCTAGGCGGGGCTCAGGCCCGACGAGACTCCATACGATGAAGGTTAGCATGGCGATTATTATCACCGCCGGGACGAAGTATGAAGATACAACGTCGGCTAGACGTTGGATAGGAGCACGGCTTCGTTGAGCTTCACTAACCATTTGCACTATCCGGGCTAATAGAGTGTCGCTTCCCACCCTCTCCGCTTTCATTACAAAGCCGCCGGTACCATTAATAGTGCCCCCTATGACCTTATCCCCATTTTTCTTCTGAACGGGGGTCGGCTCGCCTGTGACCATGGATTCATCGATGAAGCTTTCTCCTTCTAGGATTGTGCCGTCAATCGGAACCTTCTCTCCGGGGCGTACTCGTAGGCGGTCGCCGGGTTTAATTTTATCTAATGAGATTTCCTCCTCCGTTCCGTCTTCACGAAGTATTATCGCCGACTTGGGTGCAAGCCCTAATAATGCTTTGATGGCGCTACTGGTTTGACTACGGGCACGAAGCTCGAGCACTTGTCCCAATAGCACCAGGGTAGTAATGACTGCGGCGGCCTCAAAATATATAGCTACCTCACCGCTAGGTCCGCGAAAAGAGTCTGGGAAAATTCCGGGTAATAACGTCGCCACTACGCTGTAAAGGTAGGCAGTGCCGGTTCCGATGGCTATAAGAGTGAACATGTTCAGGTAACGATTGATAACGGATGCCCATCCGCGCTCAAAGAAGGGCCATCCCCCCCACAGCACTACCGGTGTGGCCAGCACAAACTGAATCCAGTTTAGGATTCGCATGGAGAAGACCTTTTGCACTGGCTGCCCGGGAATCATCTCGGACATGGTAAGAAACAGGATTGGAATCGACAGAACTAGGCTGACCCAGAACCTCCTGGTCATATCTGTGAGTTCTTTGTTTTCCTCTTCTAATGTGATTATCCTAGGTTCAAGCGCCATACCACAGATGGGGCAGGAGCCAGGCTCATCGCGAACAATCTCCGGGTGCATAGGACAGGTGTATTGTACTTTTGTCGCTGTTTTGCTTATGGGGGTTAGCGGTTCAAGGGACATGCCGCATTTTGGGCAAGAACCCGGTTTCGTCTCCTTAACCTCCGGGTCCATAGGACAGATGTAGATTTCAACGGCATCCGCTGTTTGATTTGCTGATTTCTCCCGAGGTAATGATTTCCTAGAGGGGGCAGATTCGTCGGCAATATACTTACCGGGGTCAGATTCAAATTTTTTCAGGCAATGGTGGCTGCAAAAGAAGTAGGGTTTTCCCTCATACTCATAGGAACCTGCGGCTGACTTCGGGTCTACGTCCATTCCGCACACCGGGTCTTTCCTGATCTGGGTACTTGCGAAAATTACCTTCATCCTTCTTCTCCTTAGCGATTTACCTTTTTGAATAGCTTTGATAATTCCTTGATGGCCTTTTCTCGTTCATTCTTAAACTGATGAACGACGTGTTTCTGCAGATGCCTCTCAAATATCAGTGCGTCCAGGCTCCTCAAGGAGTTTTGAATAGCCAGACTTTGGTCGAGAATGTCGATGCAGTATTCGTCTTCCTCGATCATTCTAAGTAGGCCGTCCAGTTGGCCTTTAATTATATTTATCCTTTTGGTATATTCATGGTTATTGGGTTCATTTGTGTTTTTCATGCTAATACCATACACCCCTGGGGGGTATATGTCAAACGGCATTCTCAATGATAGCTTACTATAGCTTGCTACAGGGTTATCACTATATTGTCATTCTGAGCAAAGCGGTTCTCTGAACTTCCTCTCTCCCAGTTGCTACCTCAGACCCCCGCGAAGAACCTCATAGGATATGTACTGGTCGATATTTTATTTGCCTGCAATTCAATTCTGGATAAGTCTCCGGAATTGTGGCAGTTCGAAGCTATCTACCCACGTCATCCTTACGTATCTGTAAATAGTTCATATCCACGTGTTCTCTAATGTTGCCAGAATATTATAAAGATTTAATGTTCTTATATAAGAGGCGGAAAAGAATGAGAAGAAAAAAATTAAGAGATTCAAAAAAGGACTTGACTCCGTACCTAGGTACGGAATTTATACTAGTATTGAGGTGAAAAATGAAACATTTGACCATTGGTAAACTGGCCAAAAAAGCTGAAGTAAATGTTGAAACAGTACGTTATTACGAAAGACGAGGGCTTATACCCAAGCCACCTCGCCGTGACCCTGGTTACAGGCAGTACCCCCAGGATGTCGTCGCACGTATTCAATTCATCAAGCGCGCTAAGGAACTGGGGTTCTCTCTCAAGGAGATCTCGGAACTTCTGTCTTTACGAGTTGATCCGAGCACTACCTGCGGTGACGTGAAAAGATTGGCAGAAATTAAGATTGCCGACGTAGAAGAAAAAATCCGTACTCTCAAGAGTATAAAGAAAGCACTCACAAAGCTTGTAACGATGTGCAGTGGACAGGGACCAACGGGTGAATGTCCGATAATAGAGGTGCTTGATACCAGGGCGAAAAAAGATGCTAACAATACAAGTAGAGTAAAAGATGGCTGACAAAGCTGGAAAAATTACGCTTCTTTCCTCTATAGGCTCTGTAATATCAGGACTTTTAGCATCACTATGCTGTATAGGTCCCCTGGTATTTGTAGTTCTAGGACTAAGTGGAGCAGCTTTCTTTGCAAAGCTTGAGCAGTATAGATTACTCTTTGGGACAGTGGCTCTTGGATTTTTGGCACTTGGTTTCTTTTTTACTTATAGAGGTGGAGAGGAATGTGCTCCGGGTTCAAATTGTGCTGTGAATCCGGAAAAGAGAAGACTGAATAAAATTATACTCTGGGTAGCAACTGTGCTGGTCATTGGTTTTATTCTCTCTCCTTATATCTTGGCTTTTCTCTTAGCTTAATGACGAAAAGGAGGTATGAAAAATGAAGTCATTAAAAGTGCTAGTAGTTGCTCTAACGCTTATTTTTACAACATTTAATCTTTCAACTCTATCGGCTGAGAACAGTACAAAGCAGGCTACGCTCAAGATAGGAGGGATTTATTGTTCCCTATGTGGTGTTACTGTATCGAAAGCCCTAAAGAGGTTAGGTGGGGTAGAGAAAGTAAATATGGAGGGCGATATAGCTCATATAAATTATATAGAAGGCAAGGTCAAGATCGAGGATATGGTAAAAGCTGTGGGGAAAGCCGGTTTTAAGGCTGTTCCACTTAAGGATAGAAATAAAGGTGAAGTGTTGTATTAGATTTTCTTCAGATAGGAAGAGTTATATTTGAAGTTTTTTTGATATGTATTCATGTACTAAGAAATTAAAGTTGATATCTCGAAGAAAAGTAGGAGGTTAAAAAATGGGTAAACAAAACACTGTAAACACTGTGCTCAAGGTAGATGGTATGACTTGTTCACATTGTGATAAATCTGTTGAGGCTACTTTGAAAAAAATAAAGGGAGTAGTGGGAGCGAAAGCAAACTATAAGGAAGCTAAAGCGGAGGTTAAATACATTGAAGGAGAAACCAGTATTCAAGAGATAATAGATACTTTTAATAAACACAGACATTACAGTGCCAGTCTGCCCGAAGCTGAAAACAAGCCACAAGATGAGAAAGTTATACCTTTCGCTAAAGAAAAGAATAAGGTGGATTTCGATCTAATAGTCTTGGGAGGTGGTTCTGCCGCATTCGCCGCAGCCATAAGAGCATCAGATCTTGGTGCAAAGGTAGCCATAGCAGAGGAAGATGTTATAGGTGGAACCTGTCTTAATAGAGGATGTGTTCCTTCAAAATTTCTAATTAAAGCTGCGGAACTTTATCACATGCCAAAAAGAAACGGTTATGAGGGGGTAGAAACACATCAGGGAAAAGTGGATTTCGCAAAATTAATCTCTCAGAAAGACATTATGCTTGATGAGTTTAGACAGATGAAGTACTGGGATGTTCTGGAAGCGTATCCGGATATTACTTTTTTTCATGAAAAAGCTTATTTCGTATCGAAAAAAGAGGTAAGAATTGGAGATAAAAACTACAGGTCTGAAAGGTTTATAGTAGCTACAGGCTCATCACCCTGGATACCTCCTATAGAGGGAATTGATCAAGTTGACTATTTAACAAGCACAACTACTCTTGAGCTTAAAGAACTTCCTAAATCAATTATCGTTCTTGGCGCCAGCGCTGTTGGATTGGAATTTGCTCAAATGTATGCCCACTTCGGCTCTAAAGTTACGGTTCTTGAAGTTTTGCCAAGACTCCTTCCGGGAGAGGAAGAGGAAATCTCCGATACTCTAAAGAGATATCTTGAAGAGGAGGGTATCGAGATATACACAGAGGCGAATGTTTTAAGTGCAAGTAGCAACGGGAGAACTAAAAAAATAATAGCGGAGATAAAGGGTAGGAAAATAGAGTTTGAGGGTGAAGTGCTTCTTGTGGCCACCGGAAGAAGACCAAACAGCGCCGGGCTTGGGCTTGAGAAAGTGGGAATTAAAGTAGACAAGAAGGGTGGAATAATTGTTGATGACGAGATGAAAACCTCGGTAGCCCACGTATGGGCTGCCGGAGATGTAGTGAGCGGAGTGCCTATGCTAGTCACAATTGCTGCAAGAGCGGGAAGCATTGCAGCGGAAAATGCCCTTACAGGAAATCACAAAAAGATAGATTACCCCTCTGTTCCTTATGCAGTATTCACAACACCAGAGGTTGCGGGGGTTGGACTCGGAGAAAGGGAAGCAAGAGATAAAGGTTACAGAGTTAAAGTGGGATATTTGGATTTTAAACACGTTCCCAAGGCTGCAATAATTCAGGATACTAGAGGACTCATGAAAATGATCGTGGAAGAAGAAACAAATCGGATTCTTGGAGTTCGAATGGTTGCTCCTCATGCGGCGGATATTATTCAAAAGGCCGCACTCTTTGTTAAGTACGGAATGACTATCCAGGACGTGCTGGATACAATAGATGTTTATCCTACCCTTTCAGAATCCATAAAGCTCTGTGCCCAGTCCTTTGATAAAGACGTAACAAAGCTTAGCTGCTGTGCTGACTGAATACTCAGGGAACTATAAATCAAGTGGTATAAAATGATATCAAAAATCATCGGTTCACTCGGATCAATCTTTGCAGGCCTATGTTGTATTGGAACGCCTGCTCTTTTAGCTTTCCTCACAAGCATTGGCGCTGGATTTTTAATTAATGATAAGATTCTTATTCCCCTTCTTGTAATTTTTCTCGGTATTAGCATTTACGGTATTTATAAATCATCAAAGTCCCACAGAAGTAATGGTAGCCTAATCCTTGTCGTAGTAAGCGCCATAGTTGTTTTTGCTTCTATCTGGTTTTCAAAGCCGCTAGTTTATATCGGACTCATAGGCTTGGTTACAGCTTCCGTTTGGGATATTTATCTTAAGAAAACCTGTGAACAAGAGTTTGTGAAACGTAAGACAGGCTTTAATCAAAGACTATAGCAGGACTACTAACTCAAGAAGGAATACAGATAAACACTGAAGAAGGAGGTGATAATAATGAACACCAAACGCAAGATTGAGATTTTTAGCGCGGGATGTCCTACCTGCAAAGAAACAATTGAGTTGGTCAATCAAGTTGCCTGTCCCTACTGTGAAGTCAGCGTTCTGGATATGAATTATTCAGATGCGGCCATTCGAGCCAAAAGCTTGGGTATTCGTTCAATTCCCGCCGTGGTGATAGATGGAAAGCTTGCCGATTGCTGTGTAAGGCGCGGTCCTGATGAGACTACATTGAAAGCTTCTGGATTAGGACAACCGACCTGATACTTGAATCAGGGACTCAACTAGAGGAGTCAGGTTGTTTTTCTACACAAACGATCTGACTCCTCAGGTAAATGGTTCTATACAGACTCACCCTCGATCTTCCTCTTTAGTTTTTAAAGTCCTCCCTTTCCATATTGCATATATCGCCGGGATTATGACGAGTGTGAGAATGGTTGACGTTACAAGTCCTCCAACCATGGGCGCTGCTATTCTTTTCATCACGTCTGCACCGGTGCCGTGACTCCACATAAGAGGAAGAAGCCCCATAATCATCGCCATAACAGTCATCATTTTGGGGCGCACTCTCTGAACGGCTCCGTCGTGTATTGCTTTTGCCAGGTTATCCCAGCCCGTTTTGCCTTCTTTGACCATCTTCTCATAGAACTCATCTAGGTAAATTATCATTACCACTCCGGTTTGAGCGGCCAGTCCGGCGAGGGCAATAATTCCGACCCAGACGGCAACGCTGGTGTTGTAACCGAGAATATAGAGAAGCCAGATACTGCCGACTAGAGCGAATGGCACCGAGAGAAGCACGATCAGGGTTTCAGTTACGGAGTTAAAGTTGATGTAGAGTAGGAGGAAAATGATAAAGATAGTGAGAGGTATAATATATTTTAGTTTCTCTTTGACCCTGAGTAGGTATTGATACTGCCCTGCCCACTCTATATGGTAGCCTGGCTCGAGTTTGACATTTTCCCCTATAATTTCTCTTGCCTTATTTACATAACCCTCATAGTCCTTTCCTTCCACATCAATAAATACATAGCCGACCCTCTGCGCGTCCTCGCTTTTTATCTCAGAGGGTCCGGTACTAAAGTACATGTCGGCTAGGAGTGATATAGGAACCTGTGCGCCGGCAGGGGTTGGTACGAGCACCCTTTCCAGCTCTTTAATGTCCATTCTGAATTCCCTTTGGTATCTGACATTGACCGGATATCTCTCCCGTCCTTCTATTGTTTGAGATATGTTTTTACCGCCTATAGAGGTTTCGATAATTTCTTCTACATCACCTACAGTAAGACCATATCTTGCCGCCTGCTGCCGGTTGATCTTAAAATCCAGGAAATAGCCACCGGTGACCCTCTCTGCAAACACGCTTCTCGTTCCAGGAACTTTAGACAACGCCTGTTCGATATCTACCGCAATCTTTTCTATAGTCTCAAGATCAGAACCAAAAACCTTAATTCCTAGGTTACTTCTGAACCCGGTAGAAAGCATTTCGTTCCTGGTTTGTATAGGCATCCAGAATATGTTTGCCATTCCTGGGACTTTTACCGTTTGATTCATCTCTGATATGAGCTTGTCCCAGGTCATTCCTTCCCGCCATTGGTGTTCTGGCTTTAGTGTAATAACTGTCTCTACCATGCTGAGAGGTGCAGGGTCTGTCGGGCTTTCGGCGCGTCCTATTTTTCCAAATACCCTTTCTACCTCCGGAAACTGCATTAGCATCTTATCTTGGATCTGAAGAATCTTGGCTGCCTCTGTTATGGATATCCCGGGAACAGCGGTAGGCATATAGAGAATAGTTCCCTCATTTAACGGGGGCATAAACTCGGAACCGAGCCTTAGAAATGGAATAACGGTTATGAGCAGTATCACAGCCGATACCGCTATCACCGTCTTTTTAAAACGTAGAGCCAAGTTCACTACGGGGTTATAAATCCGAATGAGGAACCGGTTTATAGGATTCTTTTCTTCGGGCTTAATCTTTCCTCTTATTAGAAGGATAATCAAAGCCGGGGTTATAGTTATGGCGAGTAGGGACGCGAAGAACATGGAGAAGGTCTTGGTATAGGCAAGGGGTTTAAAGAGCCTTCCCTCCTGGTATTCCAGTGTAAACACAGGGAGGAAAGAGATTGTTATGACAAGAAGGGCGAAAAAAATCGGTTTGCCTACCTCTTTCATCGCATCTATCTTTATTTGTAGGGGCGAGGCATGCCTCGCCCCTACAGTCTTTTCGAGCCTCTTATGCACGTTTTCGACCAGAACTATAGAGGCATCCACCATAGCCCCTATCGCAATGGCAATTCCGCCGAGAGACATTATATTTGATGTTAGCTTCATGTAGTACATGGGAATAAAAGCCATCAGGACAGCAAGTGGAATAGTAAGTATAGGAACTATTGCACTTCTAAAATGAAATAGGAAAATGATGATCACCAGGCTTACGATAATGCTCTCTTCAAAAAGCTTTACCTTCAGAGTTTCTATGGC
Organism: Thermodesulfobacteriota bacterium; assembly: GCA_035559815.1. Taxonomy (NCBI): domain Bacteria; kingdom Pseudomonadati; phylum Thermodesulfobacteriota; species Thermodesulfobacteriota bacterium. The sequence continues at coordinate 25,872 of DATMAT010000003.1, read as the reverse complement.
GCGCTCAATGAGGTCGGAACGGTCATAAGTAGTTATGATTTCTACACCCTCTGGCAGGGAGGGTTTTATATTTTCTATTTTCTGCTTTACACCTTCTATAACATCAAGAGCATTTTCACCGTAGCGCATGACGACGATTCCACCAACCGTCTCTCCCTTTCCGTCGAGTTCTGCAAGTCCTCTTCTTATATCTGGCCCTAACTGCACGTTTGCAATATCTCGTATATAGACAGGTGTACCGTTTCCGTCAGTGCTTACGGGAATTTTCTCTATGTCTTCTACTGATTTTATGTACCCTCTGCCCCTTACGAAGAACTCGGTCGCGGCAAACTCTACTACCCTTCCTCCCACGTCGTTGTTACTTGTTCTAATTGCTTCTACAACTTTGTTCATAGGGATGCCGTAAGCGAAGAGTTTATTGGGGTCAATCTCTACCTGATATTGCTTTACAAAACCGCCTATACTGGCTACCTCTGCAACTCCGGGAACAGACTCAAGCCAGTAACGGAGATACCAATCTTGGAAAGAACGAAGCTCCGCTAAATCGTGCTTTCCGGTCTCATCAACAAGGGCATATTCAAAAACCCATCCTACGCCTGTCGCATCAGGACCCAGTTTCGGAGTAACTCCCTCCGGAAGTTGACCGGTAACTTCATTCAGGTATTCAAGAACCCGGCTTCTTGCCCAATAGATATCGGTTCCATCCTCGAAGATAATATAGATAAAGGAGAAGCCGAACATGGACTGTCCACGTACATATCTCACTTTGGGAGCAGCGATCATTGTGGTGGCAATCGGGTATGTAATCTGGTCTTCGACAAGATCAGGGCTTCTTCCCTCCCACTCTGTAAAGACAATTACCTGCACATCCGAGAGATCCGGGATAGCATCGAGCGGAGTGTTCTTCATAGCCCAGTAGCCCCATGTGGCAATGAAGAGCACAAGGACTATTGTTAAGAATCTGTTTTTAGCAGTGTATTCGATTATTTTTTCTATCATTTTCCCTTTCCTGTTTGTTTTTAAATGTAGAGACGCATTGCAATGCGTCTGTACAATACAGATCAGTGAACATGTTTTTGTTTATCCTTTTCTGCATCGCCATTTTCTTTGAGAAATTCCATCTCATATATTGCCTCATCATTGCCATCTGTATCTTTCTCCCAGGTAGCTACGGCGGCCTGGATTTTACTCTCTGCATCAATCAGGAAGTTAGCGCGTGAAACTACCTTTTCTCCCTCCTTCAGTCCTCCTAGAACCTCATACATTCCATCGGTATTTTGACCTAGCTCGATTCTTCTTATCTCCATATTTCCTTCGCCTTTATCCACGAAAACAAGGTCTTGTTTTCCTGTTCGTAGAACTGCACTCTCTGCGACGGTTAATCTTTCTCCTAGGGGTATTTCAAGCTCTACATTGGCATACATTTGGGGAAGTAGCTTTAAATCGGGATTTGGAAACCCGAAGCGAACCTTTATTGTCCTGGTCTCTGGCATAAGGTGGGGTAAGATGTAAATTATCTTTCCTGGAAACTCTTCACCCGGAAGTGAGGCCACCGTCATTTTAGCCTCCTGTCCTAACTTAACTAAAGAGATTTCATTCTCGTATATGTCCGCATCGACCCAGACTACGCTATGGTCTGCAATCGTGTAGGCTTTGGTGTTAGGTTCCACATACATGTTCTCGAATACATTCTTTTCTGTGACGAAACCTGTGGCCGGTGAATGGATAGTTAGGCTCTTACTTACTTTACCCGTTCTCTCTATCTTTCTAATTTGATCTTCCGAAATGTCCCAAAGTAAAAGCCTTGTGCGGGACGCCTCCAGAAGGGAATTAGCACTGCTTGCTATTTCAGCAAACTGACTATCGCCCAGAATTTTTTTAGACCTGAGGGCAAGGAGGTATTCCTCCTGGGTGGATACAAGCTCAGGGCTGTAGATTGAGAAGAGTGGCTCTCCTTTTTTTACGTGCTCCCACTTAAAATCGACGAACACTTTATCAATCCAGCCGCTTATTTTGGTGTTAACATCCTTAATCTTGGTCTCATCTAACTCTACTATCCCTACAGTACGTATTACCTTTTTCATAGGCCTCACCTTAGCCGGTTCTGTTTTTACGCCGATTAGTTGCTGTCTTTGAGGGCTTACAGTGAATGCTGATTTTGACTGAGCATCTTTAGTTTTGCTCGTATCTCCCATACCGGGCATACCCTGCATCCCTTGCATACCACCCATTCCTGGCATTCCCTCCATACCTTCCATCTTCTCTGATTCTGTTTCCCTCTGGGTAATCTCTTTCTTCTTCACCGGTACTAAATCCATACCGCATAGGGGACAGGTACCCGGGTCCTTTAATTTTACCGATGGGTGCATGGTGCAAGTCCAGTATTCGATTTCTCCCTCTTCACTAAAGACAGGTCTATATTGATGTTCGTGTTTCGTAGAAAGAAATGGGATTTGGTTTATAACTGGAATCTTGTAGCCGTAGCTATATAGACCGAGAAATATCAGTACGAAAAGGACCAAGGTTAAGCCAGCTTTAAATATCGTTTTTCTTTTTTCTTTTGTCATTTTGCTACCCTCCTACCATAACTTCTTGTCATTCCGAGTGAAGCGAGGAATCTAATCTTCGGATTGCTTCGTTGCTTCACTACTCGCAATGACATTTTTGCTTTGCCATTACGAACCATCTTTAGTGACGTGGTACCTCATTATTTCCATAAAATCATCACTTGATAATCATTTCATCAACTCCACCCCAATGATTTCCTCTAGTCTTGCAATGGCCTTTTGGTATTCGGCAAGCTGTCTGTGGTACTCGATCTCAAAATTGAATAGGGTTACGAGATTATTCAGGAGAGTTAGGAAGTCGACCTTCCCAACCTGATAAGCCGAAACCGCTGATTCCAGCGACGTCTTAGACTGTGGAATTATTCCCTCCTTATAGAGCCTTAAAAGGTTCTCTGCAGTTTTCGCAGTTAGATATTTGTCCTTTATGCCAAACAGTAAGAGTTGTTTTGTACTAGAGTAGTCATCCTTAGCCGCGTTGAGCTGTGCTGCCGCTTCCTCGACTCCGAACCTCTGCTTCCGCCAAAAGTAGAGTGGGACTCTTAATCCAAGTGTTACTTCCCACACCCCCTGTACTCCGTTGTCCTCCATCCCCATGATTCCAGGCCCGACCTCTATAGCAAAGTCCGGATAATATTCCCTTTTAGCCAGATTTAGGGCTTGCTCTTCTCGAACAATCTGCTTCTCTCTCATCTTAAGGAGCGGAGCATTATCCTGAGCCAGCTGGTAAAGCTCGTCTGTATTCAAAGGTTTTGTCGATTCCTCTAGGGTTCCTGGATTGCCCAAAGGCGAATCGGCAGGACGATTTACAATACTTCTTAACCTGGCCTCTACCACTCCTTTTCTCGCATCGAGGATTTCAAGCTGCTCGATGAATTTTGATAATTCCACCTGTGCTTTCAGCACGTCCTGCTGAATTCCCATACCTACTTCGTATTTAGCTTCGGCTATTTTCACAAAACTCTCTAGAAGCTCTTTGTTCCTTTTGGTCAGTTCTATGGTCTTATCTACTAGATACCAGTCATAGTAGGCCTCTTTGAGGTCCGCAACTATTTTTCTGGTTGTAGCTTCATAGGATTTCTCCTCAGCGTTTGCCTCTTCACCGGCTATTTTTTCCTTGAGTGAAAGTTTCCCTGGGAAGGGGAATTCTTGGGAGAATGAGAACATGAGCATGCTGTCCGGGTCTTCGGTTAGGGTTATACGATCAAACTGTACATTTCTCCATGTAACTCCAATCATCGGGTCAGGAAGAGATCCTTCCTGAGACGGGCGTTTTACAGAGGCTTCCCACCTGGCCTTTGCCGCCTTTATCTCCGGATTGTTTTGTAAGGCTTCCTCGACCAGAGACTCCAGTGATGTAGTCTCTTCTTCGGTGGATGCATTTACTACGCCGAGAATCATGAGAGCTACTGCTAAAAGCATTAATTTCATCTTCAACCTCCGTTAACCAAGGTCATGAGGCTACCCAGGCAGGTTTTTCACCATGCCTGGGAAAGCCCTTGATACTTCTATTGCAGTTCCTGGGCCATTTTCGTATGCTCTGATGCCATTGCTCTATATTCCTCCGCTGAGTCTTTATATTTCTGCGACAGATTTGAGCAGTGTTGAACCATGCCGGGAATAGGCTTAGTCCTTCTCCTGTAGGCATCAGCCATAGCGGCATGGGAGTTTGCTCTCTGCTCTAGTTTTGCCGCCTCCTTCTCGTAGAATCCGGCAATTTTCATATGATCTTCTGGGGTTGAAGCGGTCTCTATTAATTGGCTTATCTCTTCCTCTTCGGAAGCCTTGCCGATAACACCAGAGATGAGGGAGACAATTAGTAAGGTTGCCATCAATACTGTTACTAAACTTGACGTTTTCTTAAGCACGCTAATCACCTCCTTTTTTGTTAAAATAGGAATTAACTACTCTTGACCTCTTTAACCATGACGTAGCTGACTCCTCCGCTTTCGAAGAGAGTCCCGTTAACGGTTATTGGTTTTTCGACATAATCGAGAACTGTTTGATTCGGGTTGGTAACAGCTTCTTTTGATAGGATTGGGTAAATCTTTCCGTTCTCATCAATGATTGCCAGGCTCATCCCGGCCTTAGCGCAACTTACAGCGCATTCCCTATGACCCTCTCCTTTCATATTCATAGTTATCAAACAAAAGGGCTCTATTACTGTGCCTTTAATCGTTACTTCTTTAGCAGGCATTGATTCACCAAAAGCATTGGAAAAAGACAATAAAAACAATCCCATTCCTAAAATCACGATTGATTTGCGAGTATTGACCATTGTTTGTTGTCTCCTTCTTGTAGAAATTTTGATTTTCTTTTCAATCTCTTGCTTCATAAAAGCGAAAGGCTCTTCCCAAAATTTGCTCAGGGGAAGAGCCTTTGTTGCTTATTCATACGTTATTCGTGAAAACAACCGCAGTTCCCTCACAAACCGGTTCTTTGACTTTATATTTCACGGTTCTACGAAGCTTATCTGCCGTGAGTTGCCTGGAAACTAATCTCTCCCTTTGTTCTACATGGGCCTTTATAACCGCATCTGCTCCAGATTCTCTGGCAATCTGGCTTATTTTCGCAAGGCATGCCGCCTCATCGGTATGTTGATTTCCCTCTGCTTTCACAATGCCAATCTCTTTGTAAGGCCTGTAGGCATCACTCCTAGTAACTAGAATCTCTTGCGCCTCTGACTTTGGCGGATAAATGTCAGTGCTAATCTTAACGAACTCTCCTTTCGTCTGGGCACAAGCGGTTATAAATAGGGGAATCAATAGGACAGACAAGATGAGTCCCCAAATCATTTTTTTGCCACTACCATATCTCCTCATGGCTTTATACCTCCTATTCTCGATTTTTCGAATGGATTTATCGGTGGCCTGGCTTCTGCCGAAGGATAAGGTTAAAGGCAAAATAGTGGTATTATTGGGCGTTATACCACTAGGCAGAAGCAGGACTATGATTGGCTATTATAGTAAAAGGCTGGAATTTAAGATGAATAAATCGGGTGGCCGGTATTCCCTGTTTGTTTCTGAGTCCAAAAGAGAATTGAAAGGTTTATTAATCTTTATGCTTGGTAAGTTTACTACAAGAGAGTATAAAAGGGTGTCTTTTAGATTAAGGTCGTAACTATTGTGCGCACTTAGAAGCGCATCCTGACACATACCGATCTGATTCATTTCGGAATCTGGGTTATTGTATGAATAAGTGGTGGCATCAGTTTTGGGAACCTTATCCTGATGGGATGTATGACAACTTGTTTTCATTATATTTGGGGTGAGAGAGGCGTATAAGGCGTAACAAATACCCGTATAGCAGAAGAACACACTGGAAACTAATAAAAGGCTTAGGTATTTCATTGCTTGGTACAATTATAACATATCGCTTTAAACTTTGATGTCAATATCACGTAATAAGATTCTGTAATAAGATTCCCGATCTTTTCATCGAGGAAATTGTGTCTTTTACCCCATAAACGATATATATGGTTTTAGCAAAGGCCGCACAACTGGGGTCCTGGGATGAAGCATTAATCTAGTCAAAACTGGTCTAAAAGATTGGGTGGTATAAGTGTGCTTAGTAACTAACCACTGATGACCGCTTTTTGTGCAGTTGAAGAGGAATTCTTGAACAAATGTAGGCAAAATCCTGATTAAAAATCTGGCATAGCTTTTGCACTCATACAGCCTAAGAGACCTTTTTGGAATGGGTCGGGGTTTTGTAAGGCCAAGGAGGGACAGATATGTGGGTACAGAGAATTGGTAGATTTGGTTTTTTTGGTGGAATTCTCACTTTTCTTTTATTGCTTCATCCCATCTTAGGGAATGGGTATTCTTCTAATAATATGAGCCTTAACAATATGATCAATGACACCGATTTCAAGAAATCAAGTGCATACGAGTACTTTGTGAAGGGAAGAAACGCTTATTTGCTTTCAACACCTATGGGATATGAGAATGCGATAAATTGGTATAAAAAGGCGCTGGAGGTAGATGAAAAATATGCACCTGCTTATGCCGGACTTGGAGAGACTTACTCATTTTGGATAGGTTCTGAAGAGCAAGTTGGGGAGTGCGGGGCCTCTTATGATTCTCTTCAGTACAGCCTAAAGGCTGTCCAGTTAGCACCAAACTCATATCACTCCCATCGCGCCTTGGCCACAAGCTATTATGCCTTGGGTATGAATGATGAGGCCAAGAGTGAAGCAATGAGGGCTCTAGAGATGAATCCAAGTGATGCAGAAGCATATTTTATACTCTGGAAATCTACGAGTAAGGACCCGGAAAGTGAATACATAAGAAAAGCCCTCGATTTGAACCCAGATTTACCTCTGGTTCATAATGACTTAGGGACTGCCTATTTAGCCAGTGGTAACCATGAAAAGGCCATTTATCACTTTAGACGTACGGTTGAGCTTAGTCCTGAGAACGCAATTGCCTATAATAACCTTGGATACGCTCTGGCAGGTAAAGGAAAGATAGAAGAAGCAATAAAGATATACAAAAAATCAGTTGAGATTGACCCGAATAACAACCTTGCTCGTAGCAACCTTGCTAATGCTTTGTTGCAAAATGGAGAAATAGACAAAGCCGTGAGGGAATACAAAAAAGCAGTCGGGACTGACCCAAATAATGCTCTTTTCCATTATAACCTAGGAACTCTTTTGTTACTCGATGGAAAGATTAAAGAGGGGATAGAGGAGCTTAAAAAGACAATCGAACTTAACCCAAACTTTGGAGAGGCGTACACAAACCTGGGCCGCGCTTTGATTGAGATGGGTAAAACTGACGAAGCGTTAGAGGCGTTTAAAAAAGCTATTGACATTAATCCTGATGACGAACTTGCGCACCGGAATCTTGTTCGTGTTCTTGAGGCCAGGGGTCTTGCAGAAGGGGCTCTAATTTATCAAGAGTCAATTGACCCCATGAGGAGAAACAAGGTATTGATGAACCAAAGAGATTAATTAGCTTAGAGGCTTTATTCCCAAAAGAGCCTTAGTGGTTAGCTTATTTGGTCAAATTTAACCAATCTTATCGCTACCATTGTCACTTAAACCAACAGACCAATTTTTATCACGTTCTTTTCTCTTGATATCTTGTGGAATTCTCTAGGGAGAAACCTTGTGTTTGCCTTAAGGTAAGATCCATTGAATAGTCAATCACCAGGATTCCGTCGTGAGTTCGGTAGGACGATTACCCCAACATTAACGCATATTGTGTTAAGCTTTATTTCCACAAAAATGGCAAGTACAAATATCTTAGATTACTCGGGAGGTGATTATGGAGTATATACAAATAACTGGAACTGATATCAAAGCCTCGCGCATCGGGCTGGGAACGTGGGCAATCGGAGGTTGGTTGTGGGGAGGGACGGAAGAGGAGGCATCGATACGCACAATCCATTCCGCATTGGATAAGGGGATAAACCTTATTGACACCGCTCCCGTTTATGGATTTGGTTTGTCCGAAGAAATCGTAGGTAAAGCCGTGGCTCAATATGGGAATCGTGAAAAGGTGGTAATTGCTACCAAGGTGGGACTTGAATGGAAAGACGGGAAGGTATTTCGCAATTCATCCAAGGCTAGAATTGCTGAAGAAATAGAATATTCATTGAGACGGCTTCAGACAGATTATATTGACATCTATCAAATTCACTGGCCCGACCCGATTGTTCCGATTGAAGAAACCGCAGAAGCAATGAATGAACTTTATAAACAGGGAAAGATCAAGGCGATTGGGGTTAGCAACTATTCGGTAGAGCAGATGGAGATTTTTCGAAAGACAGCCCTGCTACGTGTCTCTCAGCCTCCTTATAATTTATTCGAGAGGGGAATAGAAAAAGACGTTTTGCCTTACTGTCATAAAAACGAAATCACGACGCTCCTGTATGGTGCTCTTTGCCGAGGTTTATTGAGCGGCAGAATGAAGTCGGACACTAAGTTTGAGGGGGACGATATTCGGAAGTTCGACCCGAAGTTCAAAGAACCTCGCTATAGCCAGTATTTGAGGGCGGTGGAAAGATTGGACAATTTTGCCAGAGAAAAATACGGCAAAAGAGTAATACACTTAGCCGTTCGCTGGATGCTTGACCAGCCGGGTGCCGGCATTGCTCTATGGGGCGCCCGCAATCCTGCTCAGCTTGATTCTGTGGATGACATTATGGGCTGGTCGCTCGATAAAGAAGCTCTTGAAACTATAGACAAAATCATAAATGAAACGGTAAAAGACCCGGTTGGCCCTGAGTTCATGGCTCCACCTGTACGGCAGCAATCAAATTAACTGACCAATCAATTAGAATCGGTCTATTCTGTAACCTAGGTTCCCGTCCTGACACTCTTCGAGCCACCCCTCCTTCGGCCATGCTCAGTACAGGTCTCGGGAGGGGATTTTTTATCGAGTCAGCTCTTGGCAGGAAATGCACCACTTTAGTCCCCTCTTGAGAGGGGATGCAGGGGTATGTTATGCCGGCAATAGAAATTGACGGTGTTAGCCATATATTTTGAAGAGGTTTATGTAAAGGATATGGCCAGAGACTCGAGAATCTTGGGGTTCATTTCTTGAGGTTTTATTATCGGATAGTTAAAGAAGATATAAACAACGTTCTCAGAAAATCTAATTTGGGAATATGAGAAGAAGTACGGAAGTAGGACAGGCTAGGTAGAGCAACGATTTGCGGTATAACATCCTCTTTTTAGTATACGGTGTTGCATTCCGCAGTCTGACTAGTAGTTAGGCTATTGCTAAACAGGTTGATGTCAGGAAAATTTGGTGGGAACATTTATTCAAATACAGGGGGTAGAGCTTATGACTATCCGATGGCAATTCTGTTTATTCACGCTGTCATTGATTCTATTCGTCTCGGCGCCCACTCAGGGACGGGAGTCGGGTGGTAGATCGGCAGGGCAGAATATAGCGGAGATGAAGTTCGTAATTGTTCCGGGGCTGCCAACATGCGCGCCGGGCTCTGTGCAGAGCGGTGATCCCACGAAAGGGCCTTCTATTGTCCTCGCCAAAGTGGCGACCGGGTGTTCGATCCCGTGGCACTGGCATACACCGAATGAGCACCTGATGCTGGTGAGCGGCGTCGCCCGCCTGGAAATGAAGGATGGGAAACCGTTCACACTGCGAGCGGGCGGTTTTGCGATGATACCTTCTCGTCATGTCCATCAATTCCGATGCGAGCAGGCTTGCCTATTCTACGTTTACTCTGACTCAGCATTCGACATTCATTACGTGGACGGACGGGGGGAGGAGATTACGCTGGCTGAGGCGCTCAAAGCCGTTAAGGGAAAAGCGGCAACTGAGATGAAGTCCGGGCCCGGTTTTTGATGGGGACACGCTATATGCCCGGAGTGAAGTCCTAGAGAAACGCGAGTCGCGCTCGCGCCCGCACATGGGGATCGTGCGGTTCAAAACGACGGGTTTCAACCAGGACGGCAAGGTGGTCATCGAGTTCAGGCGCACTGTTATGGTGTATCGGCGCGATCACGTTCCCCGAGTCCAGCCACTTTCTATCAATCGGAAGGACTGATACACGACCAACCCAAGTGGACAGGGTGGTTGTCACTCCAGCCTGGGGAAGAAAGCGAGCTAGGCGTGTGGCCAGGTTTTGTCCCTCGTTATCTAGAAATTGACGGTGTACAAACCTAAAGTTTTCTCTACTCAATTTTTGGAATCCATCTTTCTAAATGGTATAAAATATATCCAAGTCATGGTTAATAAGACGCCCAAGCCTAACGAGATAGTCGTCTTCAGAAAAAGAAGGGAGCCTTCATTTGGAATACTGAGGGGAGGGGTTGGCGAGAAGGTTTCTCTGTTCTCCGAAGAAGCCAGGGAGATCGAGATCGAGCTAGAGAAGATAACCCTTTCCACCGGGATCAAGGTGGTCGACGAGCTTACCCAGTCGGAGAAGAAGCTCAGGCTCAGGGAACTGAGGAGAGAACTAGAGGAAAAGCGGGAAAGGGTGGACTTAAAAACGCTCTGGGAATGCGTTTTTGACTCGGAGAGGGAATTAACGCTGGATGAGCTGATGGAGCTCTATTTCGGCGATGATAACTTCAAGAGCGAGGATGCCCTTTTATTTTTCTGGGCCATCGACAAGGACGACCTCTATTTTAAGAGGGAGGAAGGGGGATATAAACCACGGACGCCCAAAGAGGTCGAGGATACTATAGCCCGCAAAGAGTCGGAAAGGAAGAGACTCCTTGAGCAAAGAGCCGCCGTGAGGTGGGCTAAGGACATAATAGAGGGAAATGAGGTCACGGTCGAGGGATTTAATTTTACCAATTACGTAGAGCTGCTCAAGGGGTACGTGATTCATCTCGACCGTTTCGAAAGGTCGTCTGAGGCAAGGTCCTTCATGTCTCAGGTGGGGATAAAGGACGTAGAGGGTGCTATCGAGTTTCTGATAAAAACCGGGAACTGGAAAGACGATGAGGACCCGCTTTTCAAGAGGCTGGGTATAGATGAAAAATTTCCCAAGAAGGCCATCGAAGAAGCAGAGGAGATCACGGCGAAAGCGGCCCCCGAGGAGGGTATAGAAGACCTTACCCGTATGGAGACCTATTCTGTAGACGACGAGACCACCGAGGATATCGATGATGCCATCTCCGTCGATGAGCTTCCGGAGGGCCTTTTGGTCGGTGTGCACATTGCCAATGTCGCTAGTTTTATCCCCAAATGGAGTCATCTGGACGAGGAGGCCAGCAGGCGCGGGGAGACCATCTACCTTCCGGAGGGGCACATACACATGTTCCCCGCCGAGCTTATAAGGCGGAAGCTGAGCCTGTTTGAAGGGTCTCCCAAGCTGGCAATCTCGTTACTGGCGTTATTCGACGAGAACTATAATTTGAAAAGTTACCGGTTTGCCCGGTCAAAGATCCTGGTCAGAAAGAACCTTACCTACGGCGAGGCCGCGGATTTCTTCGGGCGGAGCCCTCAGAGGGCAAAGCTGGTGGAGATAGCTTTGGCCCTCAGAAAAAGAAGGCTGGATGCCGGTGCCTTCATCGTGGAGCTTCCGCAACTGAAGATAAGAATCGATGACCGGGGGAAAATCCATATCCGGAAGATTTATATGAATACGATTTCTCACATAGTGGTCTCCGAGTTCATGATCCTGATGAATTGGCTTTCGGCGCGATTCTTCAAGGACAAGAAGCTCCCGGCAATATTCCGTTCGCAGCAGGAACCTATCTCTGAGGAAGCCAGGGCGCTCGATGAAAAAGATCCTTTATTCCCGTTGAAAGCGGTGAAGTTTCTCAAGCCCTCCCGGGTCGGACTCTCTGCCGAACCCCACCTGTCCCTGGGTCTTGATGCCTATGTACAGATAACCTCTCCTATCCGACGGTATTTCGACCTAATTTTGCAGAGGCAAATGCTCGGAGAAATGGAAGGAGAGGGGCCGTCCTATACCGATGATGATATAGAGAGGTTGTATCTGCAGATAGAGGTTGGAGTTCGCGAGAAAAAAATGATTGAAAGGTCCAGGGAGAGATACTGGCTTCTAAAGTATCTGAGCGAGTTCGAGGGACAGCGGATCCAGGGAATAGTGAGCTCGATAAGGGAAAGAGGGGCATCCGTCTATCTGCCGGATTACCTCTTGGAGGTGCCTATATCATTAGGCTCGGAGACGGTTTTAACAGAAGGGGAAGAAATAAGCCTTCAGGTGGAGAGCGTAGACCCGCTTAGGAGAAAAATAGTCCTAATCCCGGCTTTTCCTGAGGCACTTGACCGGTAAAATCTTATCAACAGTAAATTTATATGTTATATATTGTTATTGTTTTATGCTCTAAGACCAGACCTTTGTTAGAGTGCTCTTTCGTCAGATGATGCAAATAGTCGTTGTCGGCCTCAGTCATAAGACGGCTCCGGTGGAAATAAGGGAGTGCTTTTCTTTCCATGAACCGGCCTTTGATGTAGGTTTGGAAGAATTACATAAAAAAAGGAGCATCGAGGAATGTCTGATACTCTCTACCTGTAACCGGGTCGAGGTATATGCCGTATCCGAGGACGCTGAAACTTGCGCAGAGGATATCAAGCGGTTTCTTTCGGAGTTTCACGACGTCAAAGAGGAACATTTTTCTTCCTATTTTTATACACTGACCGGCCGTTCGGCTGTAAGGCATCTGTTTAGGGTAGCATCCAGTCTCGATTCCATGGTAATAGGGGAGCCTCAGATCTTGGGCCAGGTCAAGGAGGCCTTCAGGGTGGCGGCCAACAAGGGAACGGTAAGACTCATTCTTAACCGCCTTTTCCACACCGCCTTTTTCGTGGCAAAGAAGGTCAGGGCGGAGACCGGGATAGGCACCCAGTCTGTTTCCGTAAGCTACGTCGCCGTCGAACTGGCTAAGAGGATCTTCGACGACCTATCAAGAAGAACGGTTATGCTCATCGGAGCCGGGGATATGGCCGAGCTCGCCGCCCGGCATCTGATTAAAGCAGGGATAAGGGAGCTGATAATTGCGAGCAGAAGGCGGGAGAACGCAAAAGCCCTGGCCGATGTGTTGAACGGCAAGGCGGTGAAAATGGAGGAGGTTTATTATCTGCTGAAGGAAGCGGATATAGTCATCACGGCAACGGGCTCGGCTGATTTCGTAATCCGTCCCCAGCACGTCAGGGAAGCTCTCAAGCTGAGGAAAAACGAGCCCATGTTCATGATAGACATAGCCGTCCCCCGCGATATAGACCCCCGGATCGAAGAAATACCGAATGTTTACCTGTACGATATCGATGACCTGAAAGCGGTGCTCGACGACAATATGAAGACCAGGCGTGAAAATGCGGAAAAGGCCGAAGAGGTAGTACTCGAGGGAGAAAGGCATTTCCTCGGGTGGCTCGACGCACTCAAGGTTTTTCCTACCATAATCGAGCTTAAAAGAAGGTTTGATGATATAAAAGCGATGGAGATAGAAAAGGCGCTTCGTAGGCTGGGAAATTTCTCCGATAGGGAAAAGAAGATAATCGAGAGCATGGCTTCGGGTATAATCGGCAAGATCCTTCACAACCCGCTGATGAATCTAAAAAAGGAATCCTCTACTTCCCTCGGGGCTCTTTACGTAGACGCCATAAACAGGCTATTCAGACTGGAGGGGGAATTTGAACTCTATGATGAAGGGGAAGATGAGGCGATCACTAAGGATTGGAAGTAGGGGAAGCCGTCTGGCCCTTTGGCAAGCCGAATTCATAAAAAGCAAAATCCTAGCCGAATTCCCTGATATAAAAATAGAGATATACATAATCCGCACTACCGGGGACAAACTGTCCGATGCTCATCTTTCCAAAATCGGGGGGAAAGGGGTTTTCGTGAAGGAGATAGAAGAGCCCCTTTTACACGGTGAAATCGACCTGGCCGTCCATAGCATGAAGGATCTGCCCACCATTCTCCCCAAGGGACTCAAGATTGGTGCGGTAACCGAGAGGGAAGATCCCAGGGACGCCTTATTATCGAGGGAAGGTATCAAGTTTTATGACCTCTCAAAAGGGGCCCGCCTGGGGACCGGTTCCTTAAGACGCCAAGCCCAGCTCCTTGGCCTTCGTCCGGATATAGAGGTTCTTCCAATCAGGGGAAACGTCGATACTAGGGTGGGGAAATTAAAGAGCAGTGAGCTCGACGGTGTCGTGCTTGCGGTTTCCGGTCTCAAAAGAATGGGGTTAGAGAATGAGATTACTGAAATCTTCTCGCTTGAGTCACTGGTTCCCTCGCCGGGACAGGGCATAATTGCAGTAGAATCCCGGGAGGGCGATGAGGAGGTCGAGGAGATAATCGCTGAGATTAACCACGAAGAGACTGAGGTTGTCGCGTTAGCGGAAAGGGCATTCCTGGAGAGGTTGAGTGGCAGTTGCCGGGTTCCGGTGGGATGCTATGCTGAAGTAATAGCGGATAGAATCAGGATTATTGGATTAATTGCCTCCCCCGATGGTAAAGAAATGATTAGGCTTAAGAGCGAGGGTTCATCCGAGGACCCCGTGTATCTGGGGAAAGATTTGGCTGAAAGGGTCCTGGAAAATGGAGGCAAGAGAATTCTATCTAGCCTGGTAACCTAGCCAATATCAATTTATATTTTATGAGACTCAGCCTTCGGGTTACCGCATGCAGCAAGACGTTGGTTTTGATTGGTTACTTGCAAGAAGGAGTATTAGCCTAATATATGCTCTCTAAGAACCTCCAGGAAATCACGTTTGCATTTTTGGATGTGGAGACTACCGGTCTCGACCCGTACTGGGGGGACCGGATTTGTGAAATTGCTGTCCTAAAGACCAGGGATGGAAAGGTTCTGGATAAGTTTGAGACCCTGATAAACCCGGGGAGAAGAATTCCACAGCAGGCCGTATCTGTCAACGGAATAACCGACGAGATGGTCAAAAAGGCCCCCTTCTTCAGGGATATAGCTTGGGATATTTCAAGCTTGCTGAAAGATACAGTCATGGTAGCTCACAATGCTCCCTTTGATTTAGGATTTTTGCATGCTGAATTTTCTAGCATAAAACTCTCGCCGCCGGAGAATATCGTAGTTGACACCTTGGGCATAGCCAGACGATTCTATAATTTCCCTAGCAACAGCCTGGGAAGAATCGCCAGGCATCTAGGAATTTCCACCTCTGGAGAACACCGGGCTTTCGGGGACGTTAGGATTACCATGGGTATTTTTGAGTATTTTCTGAGGGACTTGGGAAGGAGGGGACTCAGGCTCAAGCGGTTAAAAGATGTGCTAAAGCTCCAGGGTAAGCCGGTTGCGTTGACGGCGAGCGATGAGCTAGTCCTACCTCCGAGCATCGAGGAAGCGCTCAGGGCGAGGGGTAAACTTCAAATAAGGTATCTCTCCGCATACAGTGACACTACAACGACTCGAATCATCGAACCGTTCGAGGTCAATGTGAGCGGTGGTCATACCTATGTGCTAGCGTACTGCCACGTCCGGAAGGAAAGGTGTAGCTTCAGGCTGGACCGTATTCTCGAAGCAAAAAATATTTAATAAATGATGCGCCGACGCCAAATAAAAACTCATGGCAATACGTCCCACGGTTTCAAAAACTGGCTGAATTCATGGTATCGACAAAAAGAGACGTTCGACTAGCTGACGGGACAGTTCGTTCCCAGTTGTCGTAAACTAGAAAATCTCGAAAGAACTTTTATATAATCAGCGAGTTAGAAAAGTTTAATCTGCGGGCTCTTCTTCACCCGGCGTAGCCTCGGGAGCGGTCTCTCCAGGTATCTGAGTCTCTCCTTCCGGCGCTGGTGTTGCCTGAGTTTCCTCTCCCGGAGCGGGCGTTGGCTGTGTTACCGCTGCAAGCTGGTTCTTTAGCTGTTCGTTTTCTGCGGTTAGGGTGTTTATTTGATTGGTGAGCTCCCCTACCTTTTTTTCCAGGTCTGACTTGTCTTTAGTTAATTGCTCTACCTGGGCCTTGACTGCGTCGTACTCCTCTTTCTTTACCCTGCCCTCACAGCCTGCCATTAAAGAAACGGATAAGAATAGTAAAAGGATGGTAAACAATCCGGTAAACCGCTTCATACTGGTTATCCTCCTTATTATTTAAAGCTGTCTGAATAATCTAATCTATATCATGCATGTAGATTGTCAACAAAAATAAATACGTCCGGATAGGACACATATCATCAAAAAAGGCGGCAACAAATTTGACATGATTTCTAAAGTTAAATAAACTAATAAATCTAACCTGACGCGGGGTGGAGCAGACTGGTAGCTCGTCGGGCTCATAACCCGAAGGTCGGAGGTTCAAATCCTCCCCCCGCAACCAATAAAATCGAGAGCTTCCGGCAATTCATCAGTTTCCCATTTCTCCCCTTTGTCTTTATGTTAGGGGAGGGAAAAATAGCGATACTATAATGGGGGGATGAAGGATATGATTTGTTGTTAGGAAATCAAGGAAATGATTTCATTTATGGTGGTATAGGCAATGACGATTTAAGGGGTGGCAAAGGTAAAGATACTTTAGATGGCAAAGAAGGGGCAGATTCATTAAGGGGTGGTAAGGGTGTTGATTTATGTATTAGTGATTTAGAGGATATTTTGGTAGCAAGTTGCAAGGTTAGTCCTTAATATGTGTATTGTAAGGCTTTTATCTAGCTGACAAAATAGCAATTAAATAGAGAATAGTTATATTCAGGGTGTATACCCAGGGAGTCAAACCGAGGGTTGTAGGTATACAAAGATTAAGTATCGTACACACTGATACGATGCCTAACATATCTCAAAATCTCATCTTATTGATTTAAACTTTGGGTCATATATTATGAGATATTAAAAAGACAAATTTTGGAAAAGAGTTCAGCTTTGTCTTTTGATTCAACGGATGGATATCAGTGAAATAACCAAGTGGATTAAGCTTTCGCCGAAGTACCTTCTACCAATTGCATTTCTTTCTTTCGCTCTTCTTTTCCTTCCGATTAGTGTGCTTGCCAGATTAGGTGTTGACGTCTTAGTACAGAATTATAGGATGTGGATTGGATTAATAGGTCTTGGAACGGCTTGTCTACTAATGAGCCATCTGGTTTTCTGGCTCAAGGATTTCCTTGTAGAAGCTGTTAGGAAAAGGCGCTTACTCAAAGCATGTAAAGAATACTTACGACATCTCACCCCGGAGGAGAAAACCGTCCTTGTGGCCTATATTATCTCACAGACTAGGAGCCAGAATCTCGATTCGATGAGTGGCGTGGTGAACGGTCTTGAACAGGCGAAAATCATCTACCGTTCAGCAAGTATCGGTACTCTCATGGGTGGATGGGCTTATAACCTTCAACCTTGGGCGTGGGATGAATTGAATGCATATCCCGAACTACTTGAGCCTGAGTTAAGTAGGAGAAGAACAGAACTACTACAGGAACGAGAGCGACATAGATACTAAAATTTGAACAAATTTACTTTGTTGTAGAAAGGTGATATCCTGATATTACAAAGATAGCTAGGTGAATGTAATGGGATTAGCTGAAATCAAGATTCCAGAAGAGTTATTAAAAGAGCTTGAGAGGATAGCAAAAAAGACCTCTAAGACCAGGGATTACCATATTAAAGAAGCCTTGCGCTTATACCTGGAAGAGTATAGGGACTTAGAGATTGCCTTAGAACGTTCCAAGAATAAAAAAGGCCGAATTATAACAAGTGAGCAACTGAAAAAGTCACTTGGCATATAAAATCACCTACCACGAAAACGTTAAAGAGGATTTAGAAGACCTACCTAAGAAAGAAGCAACTAGGATAGTCAAAAAGTTGGAGGCCGTTCTATCTGAAAGACCTGGATCATTTCCCCAGCTAAAGGGCAAATACGCAGGGCTTAGGAAGTTCCGAGTAGGTAACTATAGAGTTATATTTGAGATCATGGGCAATGAGGTAATTGTCCTCATGATTGGACACAGAAAAGACGTATATCGCTAAATCTAAGCCCAAGAAACTGTCAGTAAACTTGTCAGTAACTCATTCTCCCACTGACACACTTTAACACAACTCAACCCTCAACCAATTTTTTAAATCCGTCAGAAAACTCACTGATTTTATTAGCATCTCTCAACTCTACTCTTTTTGACGCAAAATAGCACAAAAGCTAAATTTGGCTCTCATAACCCGAAGGTCGGAGGTTCAAATCCTCCCCCCGCAACCAATAAAGCCAACCAAGCAGAAACGCCTTGCCCATAATTTTTTATGTCCATGAATATTGTCGTAATTTAATCGTTCTGCCGGAACTGGTGTAAAGATTTAATCCGCCAAATCCCCTGGACCTGACCTCGCTATAGGTTAGCTTTTGGGGTGGAGGTGGGTTCCCTTTTTATCTCTCTTGATTCTAGTTGATGTCCAACCTCACTCTCATGCTTATTCAATTTCGATTGCGCATCATATATTCCGTTTACGTGCAGCATAGTCGAGATACCTAATATTATTAGCGCCATAGCCGCCCCTAATAGGATCGGTGTGTGCTTTTCATTTTTATATCTTCTTTTATCGAAGCGTAGGTAGAGAGGCATAAAGTGGTTTCTCCACAATCTCATACTTAGAAAACCCTCTAAACGTTTACGATAAGTAATATAGATGATTAAAAGACCGCCGCCAAAGCTCAAAAAGCCCAGCACGAAAAGAATCTGAAGAGCCATTTTCTCCGTCCTTAGCCGCAAATCATTGGGTATTACGTATATCACGGCAACATCTATGCCAAAGAACAAATGGTTCATATCCCAAATGTTTTCGAAGGGTTACAATAGGATTAGGGAAGGACTTGTTTAAATTAGGTGATTTTACACTGTGGAAAAGTATAATCCTGCACATGATAGGTCTCTGCGCTCCCGTATTCCATGACTATATTGATTTATGAATATTCTTGGCGCTATTGGTATGACAAGATATAATGGTGTTAAACAGAGACTGGAAGGTTTGACATGAAAAGAAACCCGAAGGTCCTTTTTGTGTGCGTTCATAACGGTGCTCGAAGCCAGATAGCCGAGGCCTTCCTGAAGAAGATTTGCGGCGATCAAAAAACTCTTTAGCACATAGTACATGAGCAGTTTGATTAATGACGAGCATATCTGAATTTGGAAATAGGAGGTCGGTGTGAAGAATTATAGGTTCAATAATTTAGTCCTAATCTATTTGTTATTGATGGTCAGCACCAGTTCCTTTCGAGGCATTGCCGAGGAAAAGGGGACGGTTGAAATAAAATCACTTGATGAAACTTGTCAGCTTTACCTGGATAACCCGATGATTGCAGACGAGTTATATGGCGGGAAAAAGATTACTTCCACCATCATTAAGATCTCCGAGGTCAGGAAAATCCCCTTCTTATGTCCGGACGACGCGTTCACGGCGGAGATCGTTTCTGCCAAGTGGTACGTAGTGGAATGTGTTTGTAATTCCGCTGGCAACAAGAGCATATTAGACGCTCCCATTATAGGAAAAGACGTGACCGTAGTAGGGGAGTTCAAATCCATGTCCTCAAGCTTCTTCGAGGATAATACACAAATGTGTAAAATTAGCCTGAGTTCCTGCAGTTTCTCCTGGTAAGGGTTGGTTCAAGTTCCTCATCTCGATTTATTCATCTTCTATTTGTTAACGCGCCTTAGCTGTGTTTAACTTGATTTTGTTGAAGTGTGCTGTCCAGCATCCGGGCTTAAGCTTAGAACCATAATTTGTATTATTTGTAATAGTCAGGATTTAATCAAACGGACAAAGCCTTAGCAAGTTGTGTCTAGTAGAATGATTTCACTTTTCTAATGTCACTCTGGAGCCCTTCTTATATGACCGAACCCACGAGCGGCTTACATTGTCATGCTGAGCAAAGCGAAGCATCTAATACTATCTAGATTCTTCATCTTCGATTCAGAATGACAGCGTTTAAAGAGATAACTTATGCTTACATTGACCGAAATCTCAAATTCTGACTATTACACATTTTAATTTGACTCAAGAAAGCGGTTCATTCCGCAGTTACTCCCCCATCCAGGTTTAGTATCGACCCGGTAGCCCAGGAAGAATCGTCCGAGGCAAAGTAGAGCACTGCCCGGGCTACGTCCTCAGGTTGTCCATTTCTACCTATTGGATGAAATGCTTCCCACTTCTTCATCCGTTCGGGGATTTCCTCCTTCGGGATTCCCAGGGTCTCAAAGAGCTCTGTTTCCACCACTGCCGGACACACACAGTTTACCCTGATTTTATGCGGAGCAAGCTCGAGAGCGAGCGATTTCGTGAGCATTATGACCCCGGCTTTCGAAGCTGAATAGACAGAGGTCGGGGACTGTCTAATGCCTCTTATGCCGATTGCACTGGCGATGTTTATTATCGAGCCTCCTTCCCTCTTTTGGAGTTCCGGTATTGCATATTTGCACATGAAGAACGTGCCCTTTAAGTTGATATTCATGATGTGGTCGTATTGTTCTTCTGAGGTATCGACTATTTTGATCCCCCTGAACACGCCGGCGTTGTTTACCAGGATGTCCAGGCCGCCGTACTTATCCGTGGTTTGTTCAATCACCCTTTCGATATCGCCTACTTTAGATATATCGCCTACTACATGGTGCGCTTCACCGCCGCGCTGTTGGATTCTTTTTACCGTTTCTATAAGCTTATTTCCCCTTCTGCCGGCAACGGTCACGGTTGCGCCCTCCTCGGCAAAGAGCAGGGCAGTCGCTCTTCCTATACCCGTTCCGCCACCGGTTATAAGGGCAATTTTTCCTCTGAGCTTCATTTCCATACCCAAGGTCAGGTAACAGTATTATTTTAACAAACTAAAGAATACTAATAGAGTGAAAAATTTAAAGCAATAGGAGGAATTGGGATAGTGCCTGGGAGGCTGCTCATCGGTCGACATGAGAGCACTATCCTACTTATCACTCCTCCCAGTCCTTGAGGAAATCTTCGCCAGCTTGGCTTGACGTAGAATCCTGGGCAGGTGTAAAATTAGCTAGATTTTTGGTCTAGCTTCGGTGCTAGATTTATATTGTTCGACAAGCAGGTCATTTTGTTTCTCTCAAAGGCTTCCGAAGAGTTACTGATTTATATGACCATCTTATTAATCTGATGAATTGCCGGGGGAAAAAGAGATGAAAGGTCCAAGACCCGATAGCGTGGCTAGAATAGGAATACTACGCCGATATAGGGTTCTGGATACGGCTCCGGAGGAGTCATTTGATGATATAACCAGGCTGGCTGCGCATATATGTGACACTCCGATAGCGTTAATAAATTTCATAGATAAAAGTAGGCAGTGGTTTAAGTCTAAACTGGGTTTTGACCTGTCTGAATCACCTCTAGAATACTCAATATGCGCACAAGCCTTCTTACAAGATGACTTAATGGTGATTCCAGACCTGACTATGGATGAGAGATTTGCACATTACCCCGTGGTAAATGAAGAGCCCAAAATTAGGTTTTATGCCGGTGTACCATTAGTGACACCTAAAGGTTACTCCGTAGGAACACTTTGTGTAATGGACCGCGTGCCGAGGGATTTGAGTACGGAGCAAAAAGGAGGCGCTTCGGGTCTTGAGCCGCCAGGTGATCACTCAACTCGAATTGCGTCGGGGCTTGGCCGAGTTAGAGGCCATGGTCACTGAGAGGAAAAAGGTGGAAAATACCCTCCGAGAAAAGGAAGAGGAATATAAGCTTTTATATGAGGACAACCCCAATATTTGCCTCACCATAGACAAACGGGGGGCTGTTCTTTCCGTAAATCGCTTTGGAGCGAGGCAACTTGGCTACGCAGTCGAAGAACTGGTGGGGCGGCCTGTGCTCGATATTTGTCATGAAGAGGACAAAGAATCCTTCTCAAAACAGCTTAACAGTTGTTTTCAAAACGCCGGGCAAGTTTTTCGATGGGAATTCCGCAAGGTCAGAAAGGACGGGCGGATTCTGTGGGTGAAGGAGTCAGCACGGTGTGTAGTTAAAGACGGAGAGCACGACCCAATCGCCATTATAGTTTGTGAGGACATTACTGAACGAAAGCAATTAGAGGAGATATTAAGGGAGAGAACGGAACGGGTGCTTCACTATCAGATGGTATTACTAGAGTTGGCGAAGATGGATAATAACAATCTGGACTACACGCTTAAAAGGATTGCTGAGGCTGATTCTAGGACCTTAGGTGTGGAAAGGGTAGGGGTTTGGCTTTACAATGAGGATGGCTCAGAAATTATTTGTGAAGATTTATATGCAAATAACCGGGATAACCATGAGAAGGGTCATAGGCTCAAAGCCAAGGATTATCCCACTTATTTCGAAGCCTTAGAAGGTAGTCGTATATTGGCGGCCGACGATGCTCAGGCCGACCCCCGCACAAGAGAATTCACCGATGGGTATTTAAAACCCTACGGCATCACCTCGATGATGGATATTCCAATCAGGCTTCATGGCAAGGTGGTCGGAGTTCTCTGTCATGAGCATAGCGGTCCCAAAAGGAATTGGACGGTGGAGGAACAGGATTTTGCCGCCTCTGTTGCCGATATGGTTTCTCTAGCTTTTGAAGCCTCGGAACGCAAGGTGTTGGAAGATGCGCTCAGAAAATCTTATGAAGAGCTGGAAATACGGGTGCAGGAGCGGACGGCGGAGTTAGCCAAGGCTAACCAGGCCTTACAAAATGAAGTTGCTGAACGCAAACTGGCGGAAGAGGCACTAAAAGAAAGCCTGGGTCAATTATCTAAAAGGAATCGATATGAGACCATAATAAGCGCCGTCACCAGAAGTGTGCATCAATCGATAAATCTGCAAGAAGTACTGGAGAATGCAGTAGATGCGATTATTAAAAATTTAGATAGTGCAAATTTAGTTGCAATTTATATGGTCGAGGGAGAAGAGGCGGTTATAAAAGCTCATAAGGGCTTCAGTAATGATTATTTGGAAGCTGCGAGCAGAATACCTTTTCCAAGAGGTTTTACCTGGAATACGATAATAGAGGGTAAGCCCAGGTATTGTATCGATGTAGAAGAAGACGGTTATATCGGACCGGCTGGTAGGGAGGAGGGGATCAAGAGCTATCTATCCATGCCGATTCACTTCGAAGAGAGGACTGTGGGGTGCGTAAGTATAAATTCTTTCAAAAAGTATGCTTTTAGCGAGGACGACTTGCGGTTGCTCGAAATAGTGGCCCAGCAGATAGAAGTAGCCATCAACAATGCGAAGCGGGCTGAGGCTTTGAGGAGGTCTGAAGAGCGATATAGGGTACTCTTTGACCAATCCCCTGTCGGTGTTTATATCTTCGACAAGAACTTCAAGATTACGCATTGCAACGAGCGCATGGCTCAGATTCTGCAATCGTCTCGCGATAAGATCACTGGCCTGGACATGAAGGAGTTAAAGGACCAAAGCTTTATGCCCACGATGAAGAGAGCACTCCAAGGTGAGACATACCACTATGAGGGATATTATGAAGCCACTACCAGTTCGGCAAAGTTGTGGTTATCGGCCAGCGTTACACCGCTACGTGATGTGAATGGACATGTTACCAGTGGTATGGCGGTGGTTGAGGACATCACCGAAAGAAAGCGGTCGGAAGAGGCCCTGATAAATATCGCCAAGGGTATTTCTTCGGCGACCGGTGAAGTATTTTTTCAGTCTCTGGCCGAGCAGTTGTCCAAGTCGCTCGAGGCCGATTACGCTTTCATTGGGGAGCTGGTCGAGGATAAGGTTAAACGTATAAGAACGATTGCCGTTTGTGCGGACGGCAAGAACGTTGGTAATTTTGAGTATGACCTGGCAAACACGCCCTGCGAGAAGGTAGTGGAAAAGGGGCTATGCTCCTACGTGAGCGGGGTACGGCAAAAGTTCCCTAACGATTATCTGTTGGCCGAAATGGGGGTAGAAGGATATGTAGGAACTCAGCTTTTCGACACCGCCGATAATGCCCTCGGCTTGGTAGCGGTGCTGTACCGGCAGCCGGTTAAAAACCTTAAAGTCGCTGAATCCATGCTGCGGATTTTTGCGGTCCGTGCCTCGGCCGAGCTGGAACGAAGGCGGGCGGAAAGGGCACTGAGGGAGAGCGATGCGCAGCTCAGGCTGGCGCTTAATGCCGCCCGCATGGGCACATGGAATTGGGACTTGGTAACCGGGAAGGTGAGTTTCTCTGACGGAATAGAAACTTTACTTGGCTTTAGTCCTGGTTCATTTACCTTGAGCACTAATTCCGGTCTTAAGTTTATATATCCCGACGACCGTGATGTGGTGGCCAAGGCGGTAACTAGAGCCATCGAAGAAAGGGATGAATTTTATGTCGAGCACCGGGTTCTTAAGCCGGATGGAAGTATACGATGGTTAGAAGCTAGGGGTAACGTCTTCAGAGATGAGAAAGATAGGGCAGTACGCATGGCCGGTACGGTCATGGATATAACGGAGAGGAAGAGAATGGAGGAAGAATTATTCAAGGCCCAGAAGCTTGAATCCCTGGGCGTGCTTGCCGGCGGTATAGCCCATGATTTCAATAACTTATTAACTGCCATCTTAGGAAATATTTCTTTGATAAAGATGTATGGAAATCCCGATGAGAAGACGAATAGAAGGCTTACCGAAGCAGAAAAAGCTAGTGTAAGGGCAAGAGATTTGACTCAACAACTACTTACCTTTTCAAAAGGAGGAGCGCCAGTTAAAAGGGTCACTACAATAGGTGAGTTGATAAAGGAATCGGCCAGTTTTGCCCAGAGGGGCTCTAATGTAAGGTGCGAGTTCTCCGTACCGGAAGATTTATGGCATGTAGAGGTTGACGAGGGGCAAATAAGCCAAGTCATCAATAATCTGGTCATAAATGCGCAGCAGGCTATGCCCCAGGGCGGGGTTATAAAAATAACTGCCGAGAATGTGGTAGGCAAGGATGAGTCAGCAAGCCTCAAATATAGGGGAGAAGATTCTGTCCTGGGAGGAGATAAAAAGTATGTAAAGATAACAACTGAGGACTACGGGATCGGTATCCCTGAGGAGCACATTCCAAAGATATTCGACCCCTATTTTACCACCAAACAAAAGGGTAGCGGGCTCGGACTGGCTGTAACTTATTCCATAATAAAAAATCATGACGGTCAAATTGCAGTAGAGTCTAAATTAGGG
Source organism: Thermodesulfobacteriota bacterium (assembly GCA_035559815.1). Classification (NCBI taxonomy): domain Bacteria; kingdom Pseudomonadati; phylum Thermodesulfobacteriota; species Thermodesulfobacteriota bacterium. The sequence goes on along the minus strand of DATMAT010000003.1, from coordinate 792 downwards.
GTCGGGACGAAGTTTTACATATACCTTCCTGCCTTTGAAAAGGCCCGCTCCCAAGGCCAGTATGAAGAGAGGGAAGCACCGGTGCAGGGCCGGGGAAGAATATTAGTAATGGATGACGAAGATACGGTAACCGATTTTTTAGCGGATATGCTCAGCCAAATTGGATATGAGGTCGGATGTGCTAGGGACGGGGTCGAAGCGATAGAGTTATATACCGAAGCCAAGAATAGCAACAAGGCATTCGATGCGGTGATTATGGATTTAACGGTGCCCGGCGGCATGGGAGGAAGAGAGGCGGTTAAGAGGCTTTTAGACATAGACCCGAAGGTGAATGTAATAGTGTCGAGTGGCTACTCAAACGACCCGGTTATGTCGGACTACCGGAGATACGGCTTCAGCGGGGTTGTAACCAAGCCCTACAAACTTCAAGAATTGTCCAGGGTCCTCCACGAGGTGCTTAACGGAAGGAATTGAAGTATTTGGATATATTAAGGAGTTCATAAGTATTTAGACATAGATCATGCGGCATAACGGGTTGTGTCGGATTGAAAGAATCTGCGAACATGCTCTGGATTTTTCTGGAGGTAACGGAGTCTGGACTCCACCCGAGAACGGAGGTCTTTCACATTGGTGATCAGCGATCTTCTGACGCCGTTGCTCTTCACATCATTCCAGACGTATTCATCGGGATTAAGCTCTGGCGAATAGGGAGGCAGATAGAACAACCGCAGCTTCCCCTTGGCCCGTTTCTCAAAGGCTTTCACCAGCTTGGCCTTATGCGTAGGGTGATTA
>DATMAT010000002.1 GCA_035559815.1 Thermodesulfobacteriota bacterium | reverse complement strand
GAGCTCCCTTACATCCTTCCCCGCTCGTATGAAACCGGCCTTCAGCCAGTAATAGTCCTTTGGCCTGGCCGGGGCTTCTACTATTCCTGAAGTTGAGATTAAAGATGGAAGTCCGGTAAGTATTACTCTGGCGTGATACCTTGGGGATCTGGGGTAGCTATCAAGCTTGTCCTGAGCGGGGTCGAAGGGAGGGAGGGTCTTTAGGGAATCGCCTGTTTCAAAAGTTCCAAAAAGTCGGCCTGTAAAAATTATGTGAATAAATCCGCTGCCAAGTTCACCCTTAATTTTTTCGTAAATGATTTTATAAAAAATTCTTTGAAGCCAAAGTCCGTCGTATAACACCCCGAGTGTGCTTGCCTCTCCTTTTAGTCTTCTCAGCTCTACGCCGATTTCCCCGTATATAGGCTCCCTGACCTCGTCGAGAGGCGTGGATATGTCCAGAACCCTTGTTCCTGCTATTTTCCTTGTTAACTCCTGAGCTTCTTCCTTAGCTAAATCCAAAAACTCGAAGAAATTCCCCCGGTATTCTGCGGAGAATCCAGTCTCTCTTAGATAATCAATTACTTCAGGAACCGATAATGAATTTGATGGACAGTCAGAGTAGATAAAGATTTCTTTAATTCTAGACATGATTATAATGTAGAGACGCATTGCAATGCGTCTCTACCAATCAATGAGACTTGTCTATTTAAATATATAAGACTTTTAGGAAGAAAGCTCGGCGATAACCTCTATCTCCACGGGTGCGCCAAGAGGAAGTTCATAAACACCTACTGCGGCACGGGCATGCCTACCTTCCTCACCAAAGACTTCGTAGAACAAATCGGACGCTCCGTTTACCACCTTGGCCTGCAACTCAAAACCAGGGGCGCTCGACACGTATCCGGTAACCTTCACAATTCGTGCAATCCTATTCAAGCTTCCCAATTCCCATTTCATAACGGAAAGTATGTTTATCGCAGCCACTTTTGCCGCCTCAATCGCCTCTTCAAGAGAGACCTCTCCACCGACTTTTCCTTTGTATAAAAGCTGGCCTTCTCTTATGGGAAGCTGGCCGGAAACAAAAATGAGATTTCCAGATACTAGGGCAGGCTTATAAGAGCCAAGGGGAGCCGAAATCTGAGGAATTACAATTCCGAGCTCCTTCAACTTTTCTTCAGCCTTTATCGCTCGTCCCTCCGACCTTGAGAGCAACATAAACCGTATTCTTGTCTCGTTTCACCAGGAGAAGAGCATTATCCCCATTCTTAATCGAATCTATGGCTTTTCTATATTGTTCAAGATTCTTTATCTGCTTTTTGTTTATCTCCAGTATTATATCCCCCCGGCGGAGTCCGGCATCCCAGGCAATACTCCCTGGTTCAACATTGGTCACTATAACACCCTCGGTTTCTTCGATATTAAGGCGTCTCTGAATCAAGGGAGTGATTTCCTGCACTATGAGGCCTAAATCCCTTTGAACCTCTTCCCCGCCTACCGCTGAAGCCTTGGCAATTTCCTCGGGGAGTTCGCCTACCTTAATTTCCACATTCTTTTCATCCCCGTTTCTTATATACTTCACTTCCGATTGGGTTCCTGGCGGTGTGGCTGCAACTATTTTGGGCAGGTCGGCCATATCGTTGATCCTATTTCCGTTGAATTCGACAATCACGTCCCCTCTCTTAATCCCCGCTTTTTCAGCCGGTCCACCCGGGGTCACGTCCGCAACTAACGCCCCCTTGGGCTCCTTAAAATTCATACTCTCGGCAATCTCCGGGGTGATTTGCTGCACCAGAACGCCCAGCCAGCCGCGAACAACCTTTCCGCTATCCTTGAGTTGCTCTATGACGTTTTTGGCCATGCTGCTAGGAATAGCAAACCCTATCCCCTGGCCGCCGGCGATTATAGCAGTATTCACACCAACCACCTGGCCGTCTAAATTAAAAAGAGGCCCGCCACTGTTGCCGGGGTTGATAGCGGCGTCTGTTTGGATGAAATCATCGTATGCGCCCAGTCCAAGAGACCTTCCCTTAGCACTCACTATACCTGCTGTAACCGTATGTCCCAGCCCGAACGGGTTTCCTATTGCTACAACCCAGTCTCCGATTTCAAGCAGGTCTGAATTTCCAAATCCCACTGCCGGGAGTCTCCTTTTGGGATCGATCTTTAGTAGCGCTAGGTCGGTTTTAGGATCCTTGCCTATAACCTTGGCTTTATACTTCTCCCCGTTTTCCAGTATCACATCGATGTCGTTGGCTTTTTCTACGACATGATTGTTCGTTATGATGTAACCATCCTCGCTTATGATGAACCCAGAACCCAAGCCCCTCTGCCTAAATTCTTCCCCTGGAACATCCCCGAAGAATCTCTCGAAGAATTCCTCAAACGGGTCGTCCGGACCTCCCCCGAATGGGGACTGAAAAGGCTGTCCGAAAGGCATTGCGCTTCTTTTGATGACGTTGGTCGTGCTGATATTGACCACGGACGGCTTCAACCTCTTCACCAGTTCGGATAATGAAGTAAGGTCACGGGCCTCTGCCCTCCCATTAGTTATGACCGAAGGAAAAATCGTGAGAAAGAGTGCAACTAACAGTGGAACAGCGGTTTTTAATAACCTTGCCATATTTTAAGCCTCCAAATAAAAAAATATGATATTGTTAGAACAGTTTGATGTCAAGGAAAATACTTTGATTGACAACGTCACCTTATTTGGGTAATCCATTACAAAAAGACAAGGAAGAGCATCGAATTGTCTAAGATAGTCGTAGGTGTGGTTTTCGGAGGAAGGTCGGTAGAGCATGAGATCTCTCTTCTTTCGGCAAAATCGATCATGCGGAATTTGGACCCCGATAGGTACTGGGTGTTTCCCATTTTCATCGGGAAAGACGGAACCTGGAGGAAGGCCTCGGTCGACGCCTGGCTCAGAGACGGAGGTTTAGAGATTTTCACCAACACCATCCTATCCCCCTCCCTTAATCCGGAAAAACCGGTCTTTTACGAGTTGAATAAAAGCAAGGTGCAAAGAGAACACCGGGTTGATGTTCTATTTCCGGTACTCCATGGAACCCATGGAGAGGATGGCACTGTTCAAGGGCTTTTCGAACTCATGGGAATACCTTTTGTTGGGGCGTCGGTACTGGGCTCTTCGGTGGGCATGGACAAAATTATCATGAAGACAATTTTTCGGGATGCCGGGCTTCCGGTAGTAAAATTCGTCGGATTCTACGGTTATGATTGGAAATTAAGGAGAGAACAGGTAAGAAGAAAGATTCTAGAAGGAATCGGAATGCCCTGCTTTGTGAAGGCAGCCAACCTCGGTTCGAGCGTCGGTATAACTAAAGTCAGATCAGAGGGTGGGTTGAATGAAGCAGTAGACTTTGCCTGCCAGTTTTCTCAAAGAATTATAGTTGAACAAGCGGTCGAAGTCCCCAGGGAGATTGAAGTAAGCGTCTTGGGGAATGAAGACCCGGTTTCATCTTTACCTGGAGAGATAGTGCCTCACCGAGAATTCTATGATTACGTGGCCAAGTATATCGAGCAGGGCACCGGTCTTATCGCCCCGGCGGACCTGGATAAGGAAACCGTGGAGAGGCTTCAAGATTATGCCGCCAGGGCCTTCAAGGTGGTGGACTGTCAAGGAATGGGGAGAGTAGATTTCTTGATGAATAAGACAACCGGGGATATCTTTGTGAGCGAGATTAACACCATCCCCGGCTTCACCCAGATAAGCATGTACCCAAAGCTCTGGGAGGTGAGCGGGATAAAATACCCGGAGCTTATTACCAGGTTAATCAATTTGGCGATTGAAAGATATGAGATGAATAAAAAGCTGAGGACGGATATAGAACAAGGGTAAATCTCACTTCAAATTCAAAAACTTCTCCGCGGTTTCGACGAATTCTGTTATATCCTGAAGCCTGTTCCTGAGAACATCATACAGCACCTCATAGTTTATTTCTTCATATTCATGAGCTAAAACATTCAAGAGGGCGACTAAATCAGCCATCCTGGCTTTCAAGTCAGCCCCAATAACGCCTTCTTCTTCCAATATAACAAAGGACTCGCTTATCGTAGTCGGCTTCCGGAACTTAGAGACAGATATTATTACCTCAGTCAAGTCGATTGCCGTTTTACATACCAAGTATAGATATCTTTCGATTGCTCCTCTCAAGGTAGTATCCCTTTCTATTTCCTCTACAGAACGATTTCGGTAAGGCTCGAGTATAGATAGGTATTTTTTTAACGAGCTTATTTTATTTTCTGCAACGGAGAGGTTTGTCATGTTTAAGATTTGGTCAATCCGTACCTACCAAGAATTGATTTAAAATCAAAATACTCATTAAGGATCTTCGGCTCCACTATAACCCTGAAAGGCTCCTCCTCGTAGATTAACTGCCCTTCCATTATAACATTGAATCTAAACTCCGGCATCTCGGATAGGTTCAAAATAGCGATATCCACTTTATCCGTGCCCAGAATCCTGCTCAGTTGGCCCATCAACTCTAGTTTGGTATCGAACATCTTCTTCCGGTCTTTTTCATCAAAGTAGATGGCAAAATCATAATCGCTTAAAGGGCCAACCTCCCCCCTTGCCTGCGAACCAAACAGATAGACAAGCTTAATCTGAGGATAGCGCAGAATTATTCCGTTTAATTTTTCCTTAACAGAATCGTCCATGCTCTAATCATATAAGATTGGAGAGTTAAAATCAAAAAAGATTATGGCATAACTCATTTCCCCAGCACGTCGTTTTTTTCTCCACGGAAGATAACCAGAAACACCACGCCGGCAATAATCCCGGCGCCGCCGATCAATTTCACGATAGGTGGCAGGTCGTCAAAAATGAAATAAGAGAATAGAATGACGAAGAGAGATTCCATCGGCATCACCGCTGTAGAGCGGGAAACATCGAGAAGCTTAATCGACTGAAATTGGCTGGCCTTGGCTATATAGGCCCCGGTGAGGCCGCCAAGAGCCATAAGTACCAGGTCGGTTAATCCGGGTAACTGAAACCTTCCGGAGATTATCAGATATATAAAGGCTACAATAGCCACCCCCAGCGCCCTCAGGTTAGCCACCGTGAGCATATTCAGGTCCTGTGCGATTTTCTTCACCAAGAAGGATAGAAGCGAGTAGAAAAAGGCGGAGAGAAGGGCCATCAACGTTCCGAGAAGTAAGTAGCCTTCTCTTTGATAAGCAACTATGACACCGCCAGCAATCGTGACGATTATTCCGATCGACTCCCCTTTATTTAATCTCTCCCCTAGAAACATCACTCCTAAAAACAAGGAAAAAAGGGTTTGTGCTTTCATCAGGAATGAGGTGAGCGGAGGCCCGATTGTCCTGAGCGAGAAGATCCATAGGGCCGCGCCTATGGCAGTGACTACGGAGCTTAAGATAAATATGGTCGTGTATTTTCTTAGCTGCCTAAGTTCACCTCTCTGTGAGGGGAATAGCATCACTGCGAATATCGAAAAGAAGAACGCCCCGAAGAACCAGTAAAAGGTAACAGACTCCGGGTTCAGGTCTTTATTAACCGCTTTTCCAAACACATAGGATAGGGCGGTAAAGAAAGCAGTGCTCACCAGGAACAAATAACCCTTCAGCGGAAATCTTGTTTCTGTCTTCTCCGTGTTTTTTATTTCGCCCATACTATTCATCTAACCAACGGTGAAATGATGCAGGATGCATGATTCACTTGGTTGAATTGTTACTATCCTTCCTCCTCCACCACCAGGCCAGCGCCGAGCCGGATATGTTGTGCCATACACTAAACATGGCTGAGGGTAAAGCCGCAAGCGCCCCAAAATGGGTTTTTGCTAGCGCTACCCCTAAACCGGAGTTCTGCATCCCTACCTCTATTGACACCGCCCGGGCTTTCGCCGTCTCCATTCCCAAAAGCTTCGCCAGATAAAAACCAAGGGTAAGACCTGTAAGATTATGGAGCACCACCACCATCCCTGTTTTGATCCCCACTTTCCCGATGGAGCCGGCGTTAGCCGCCACTATTACACCCACAATAAAAATAATGGCAACCGAAGAAACCATAGGAAGAAATTCTGTGACTGTACCGACTTTTTCCTTGAATAGACTCCTTACCCCAACCCCCAGAACTACCGGTAGAATAATAATTTTCAGAGTTGAAATGAAAAGACCGAGAACCGGCACCGGTATCCATTGCCCGGCCAGGAGGTAGGCAAGGGACGGAGTAAAAATAGGAGAAAGAATAGTAGATACCGAGGTCATAGCCACGGATAAGGCAACGTCCCCTTTCGCCAAATAGGTTATCACGTTAGAGGCGGTCCCTCCGGGGCATGACCCCACCAGCACTACCCCGGCGGCAAGAAGCGGTTCGAGGCTGAGAATTTTAGCCAGGGCAAATCCGGCAAAAGGCATAATCCCGTATTGAGCTATGAATCCCACTGCCACATCCTGGGGTCTCAGCAAAACC
>DATMAT010000001.1 GCA_035559815.1 Thermodesulfobacteriota bacterium | reverse complement strand
TACAACTCGATTAGACATGCCCTCAACATCACCCAGCACTAAAACCACCCGGTCTATTAAGGGAAGATAATCAAAGGCATTGCTAAACTCTCTTTCGAGCTGACTTCCATCCGCTTCCTGGGACCAATCCACTATCGCCCTTAGATGATGCCCGTCCTCCTGAAATCGGGGCAAGACGTTGTTAACATCGATCCTTTTCTTATCCTGTCTTCGAAGTCTGGAGATAGCCGCATTTACAGCCAGGCGATAAATCTCCTGGATGAGCTTTGTTTCATCCTCAAATCTTCTAACCCTCTCCCGGATTCTGGTGAATACCTTTTCCACAATCTCTTCGGCGGCGGCTCTCTCTCCAAACAAAGTTAGGGCGAGCCAATATACTTTGTTGGCATAACGGTCGAAAATCTCTTCAAAGTCAAGCGTATAGGGTCTGTCTTTGGACATCTCAGCCGAATCTATCCTTCGTAAAATCTTTCCCAATTGGTTTTTAGAAAGTGGGTAATCGGCTAGAGAGTAAGGAAGAAAGGATAACGCTAATTCAGTCTCCTCTAAGATATCCATGCAGGCCTTGCATCCATTTCTAAGGTGCTCTTCAACTTTTTTCAGTTCTTCCCCTTTCAGAGCACCAAGGGCGTGGAGCGTGACCAGTTCTTCAAAATCGTCTTTGTGTTCCATCTATTTCAGCATATCCTTGCAAGGAGCGATGAGATTTCTTAGCTTAATAAAATCCAGATAGACTGTCTTTCTGTCCGTTCCGACCGGCCTATCCGGTTGTTCATAATTTTGATTATATCCGCAGGCTCCCAGGCACAACATCTCTGTCGAAACCTCTCCTCATCCTGGAAAATTGGCCAGGGCTTTTTGAATTATCCCTTTTCTCAGTCCTGTTTCGTCCTGTATACGAATAAAGTTTGATTTTGGATTTATTTTTTATCTCGACTCACTGCTGTCCAAAATAATTCGAAACTAGAGGTTCATACTAATAAAACAAGGCCTTTAGATAGATAAAAATGTCTTTTTAAAGTCAGGTCACCCTCTTTTATGTTTGCTATGCAAGCGTCATTCTAATACTATTTGTTGAAATAGCTTTTTAACCCTACTCACCCTTAGTCGTAGTCTATCCTGAGAAAAGCCGAAGGACTCAGGGTGAAGGGCATGGTATTGTTGCGAGTTTCAGATCTGCCTTCATGGTGAGCCCTTCGCTGAACTCAGGATAAACTCCGTCGAACCATGAGCCTTTCGACTGCGCTCAAAGCCTGTCCTGAGCTGGTCCCCGATTTAATCGGAGAAGGAATAAACTCAGTCGAACCATAGACCCTTCGTCAGGACCAGTACAGGCTTCCCCAGCAAGTGGGAAGAGATAATTGTTTCTATACCATCATTTTGAGACACCCACTTTTAGTGACAACCAATCTCTTATTCTGGACAAGTTTGAACTCGACTAAATCATCACTAAACAGAATACTCAGGGCACAAAGTGAAACTAACCCCACATGATCACCTGAGTAATTCCTCAGCTTAATTGCTTCATGTAAGGAGCGATTTGCTTCCTGAGTTTGGCTACGCCCAAAGATATACGCGTCTTGATCGTCCCGACAGGTTGGTTCAACTTCTCGGCAATCTCGTAGTGGGTGTACCCTTCAAAATAAACCATCTCTATTGCGACCCTTTGCTCATCCGGTAAACTATCGAGCGCCTTCTGGATTATGGTCTTTCTTTCGTCTTTTTGCTCTATTATAGTAGCAAGGTCGGATTTGTGGTTTATTTTTTCCTCGTTGATCTCGGTGTTAAATTTCCTGAATCCGAGGGTTCTAAGCCTGTCTATGGCCCGGCTCCTGGCTATGTTTATGATCCAGGTTGACTCGGCCCCCCGGTTAGAATCGTATAGAGAGGCTTTATCCCATATCTGAAAAAATACCTCCTGGACGATCTCCTCGGCCTCCCCCCTGTCCGCTACTATTCTCATTGCCAGGTTGAACACTACCTGCGAGAACCGGTTGTATAACTCATTGAATGCAGATTTGTCCTTCAAAGCGACCTTGGGAATCAATCCCATAACCGGGGTTCGTATATCCTCCACGTAAGTCATCACCCCTCTCTCCTCGGCTGTACTTAAATTGTCCATTTTTCCCCTCCTCATCTGCATTTTATTCATCCTTTTAATCACTTTTTTGGTCGCTGCTCACCAGGTTATGTAAAAGCGCATCGATGAAGAGCGAACAGTTGATAATTTTTATCCGGCTGTCCTTTATCCTTTGCAGCATACCGACGCCGTTTTCATCCACGAATGTCACGCCGGAAAAGTCGAGCACTATGGACTTGTGTTCCTCGTCCCGGTAGTGGAGGCATAATCTTTCTAAATCCGCCACCCAGGCATCGACTATTTTTCCGTCAAGCCTCAGGGTAACTGCTTTTTCGTCTCCCGATGTCTCCGTGATTTTGACCATCCTTCTATTCCTTCCCGCAGTTGTTTTTACTTGAATATAAGTGCAATGGATGTGCCAAGAGGAAAAAGCCATAGAGAAGTCAACTTAACTGGCCGTGATCACTCCTCTTTTTGTAGGCACTTCCCCTCCTCTTAGGAAAGTGCTCAAAAATCTCCGGGACGATATATCGTGATCGTTACGAAATATCGTAACGAGAAGCAACTGCAGCGCGCCCAAATGACATCCATATACATCTCTCATGCATTTTCACGGCAAAATTGGTAAAACTTTGTGGGAGTAGGCTAAATTGAGGGACTTACGACTTGTTGTTTGTGAAAGCGAGAATCCATTGTAGGAACACGCCACGGCGTGTTCCTACGTAATAAATACATATTTCCCGGTTAATAATAAACCGAGGTATGGATATAGATATTAAGCTGAGAACCCGATAAATAGCATCCCTATCCTGTTGGGTAAGGGATGAAGTTAGAGCTCCGGGAAAATCATAATTAATTGTGGTAGAACCACAGGAAACTACCTGGGGGATTCAACACCGTGGGAAACTAGCTGACCCCCTTTTGTGCTTGTTTTTTGGATCATATAATTCTCGGCGCATTCGAAGTACTATTCAAACCTGTTCTTGCTTGGAACTATTTTATATTATGTTCTGGAGGGAGAGACCAAATATAGCTCTCCCTCAATTTTAAGCTCTAACCCTTAGAGCCTACTCTACATATAAAACCCAGCCACCTGGATTTTCCTGAGCCGTACCCGTAATCTTCACATTCGTTCTGTGTGGATTTGTCTCTATTGCCTTTATACCCTGATCCAAACCTTGTAGTGTGTAAACCTTGCCATCCTTGCTCACCAAAAGGTGATGATGTGGTGGAAGTTCATTACAAGGCCCGGTTGCGATCACTGGGTTAACCGTCCCCTTCTGATAATCCGGGATCAAGCAAACTATGTTACCTTCCACCGTCACTTTCTTTCCTTCTTCCTGTCCTGCAAAAACGGAACCAGCTAATGAAACGGTGAGCCAGACTAGCAGCGCTGGGAAGAGGATAAAAAAGGTTTTTCCCTTCATCTTGTTCACCTCCTTTTTTGATTTCAGTTTCTGCTAGAGGGCAAAGAGTGGGCCAAATATGGAAGGGCATTCCATAAATGCATGTAACACCTTGTCTGATAACATTTTTGGGGTCTTTACATGCCGCAAATTTCTCTAAACAATTCTATGATATGACCTATTAACCGTTAACTTTGTTTACTGTGCTGTAAACAAAGTTTACCGGTACGCATATATCCACTTTTCCAATATTCAAATCTAAAAACCGGAAATTCATTATTTTGAAGGAGGTTGCCGTACTTTTCCCTCTGCTTCTTGTATCTGGCACGGACTATGCACTCTCTTCTGTACAGGAAAAAGCAGGATATGGAGCGATAAGAAATGAAAACCTTTTTGGCGGTCACAGCATTGACAATTACCCTGATGTCAACGTCGTCTGTTTTTGTACATATCTCTTATAACTTGACGGCTGTACCGTCTTCAGCCGAAAGCCTTAACTCCTACCTGGTAAAAAGGGAAAGGGAGTTTCTAGATAACCTCAGACTTGACAGACAGGAGGGTTTCAGCAACTGGGGAACGAGTTTTGTAGCGAATGAAAATGTTGTTGCTTTTGACCTGCGTTTGAAGAGACATTGCGACGCTATCTGTCCCATTGCTATGGCCATAAACCGAGGAGGGGTGAAGGCGGTTGGCATGCTTATGGAAAAGAATTAACTATTTTCATAAAAGGAGATGCACGAAAAGCGTGCTCCGAGAATACTAAAGTATGGTTCGGCAACTATTCGGTACTTTTGACGGAGGATACCATGGCACAGGTTGACTGGTACATAGAAGGCATCGAGTTCAGCAATTGCAACTGCGACTACGCCTGTCCTTGCCAATTCGAGTCACCCCGTCCCACGTACGGAGACTGCCGGGGCTTCGCGGCTGTTCTCATCGACAAGGGCCACTTTGGAGACTTGGCGCTCGATGGCCTCGGTGCAGCCCTCCTCTACGCCTGGCCGGGACCGATCTACGAGGGCAACGGCGAGTGTCAGGCCATCATCGATGAGCGAGCGGACAGCCAGCAACGAGGCGCTCTTGCTACAGTCCTGTACGGTGGCGAGACCAACGAAGGGGCAACCCACTGGTGGGTCTATCGGATGATGTCGAGTACCGTCCATCCCCCTCTTTTCAAACGCATCGAGTTCGAGGTGAACATCGAGAGGAGAAGAGCGCGTATCGTGATCCCGGGCGTACTCGAATCCACGGCCCGTCCGATCCGAAGTGCTGCGACGGGGGCTGAGCATCGCGTTCGCATCGACCTCCCGAATGGGATCGAGTTCGAGGTCGCGGAGATCGGCAGTGGCACCACGAAGACGACGGCTTCAATCGCCCTCGACCTCACGGACACCTACTGTCATTTCACGGTTCTTCGCCAGTCGGGCAAGGGGGTGGTCCGCTCACGATAGGGACCATCATTTCCAACGTTGCGAGTTGTCCGGCTAAACCGAGAATACGAGTGGGTCGGAGACCGCCGAACAAGGCGTCGCAGCCGACTGCCTCCAGCGTCCGATACTGCATCGCTCCCGCTTCCGGCAGCGGCTGAGCGCTAACCATATCCATTATCCAAGCATATGGATATGGTTATGTAATATGTTATTTGCTATAATGGAGCTAAGTAGAACAGGGCTTGAATATTTTGGGGCCGGCTTATGAGGCCAGCTCTCAGTAAAGAAGTTGAGGAAGGGATGGAAGTAGATAGGGTATCTGTAAAAAACAAACTAGGCCGTATGCATATTTTTTCTCAGCTTCCTGCTGAGGATTTGGATAAATTGTTCGAAAAATCAACACTGCAACAGTTTCTAACAGGCACCGTAGTATGCCGGGAGGGAGAGTACGGTGATACTTGTTACGCTATCCTGGAGGGAAGTGTAGAAATAAGCATAAGTACAGCGGGATATAAAAATCTAACACTGGCTCTCCTGGGGGAAGGGAACATATTTGGAGAGATGGCCGCTCTTTCCGGTTATCCCCGGAGTGCTACTGTGACTGCTAAAGAGGACCTCCACCTGCTGGAGATACCAGCCAAAGAGCTAAAGGATTTAATGAAGCACTCCTCTCGCTTCAGGGAGACCATCGAAGGTTTTTACTTTGAGCGAGCGGTCAGGACCTATCTCCGAAAGGTGCCGTTTTTTGCCAACTTAGATGATGCCATGCTGGAGAAATTGGAGAAGGGGGTAAGTTTCAAGTCTTACAACCAAGGAGACGTTATTTTCAGAGAAGGGGATGTCGGCGACTCTTTATATGTTATTCGTACCGGCTTCGTCAAAATTACGAAAAAGCAAAAGGAGAAAGAGCAGATTATGGCTTATATTTCTCAGGGCAACTACTTCGGTGAGATGGCACTTCTTGGAGATGGGAGGCGCACCGCCACCGTATCTGCTTTCACCAAGATAGAAGCGCTTCAGGTCTTAAAAGAGGATTTTGACAGACTGATCGAGGCAAATCCAAAGCTTGCCGATGAGATAAAAGACATTATAACGGAGCGAAAGCTCAAGGCCCTTAAGCTCCAGAAAGACCCGGCTAAAGCAGAGAAACTAGAAGCACTGGTGGAAAAGGGAATAATTCAAGCAGAGAGTCTTCTGATAATAGACCTCAAAACCTGTATCCACTGTAACAATTGTGTAGATGCATGCGAGGATCGACACGGCTATCCACGTTTAGACCGACGGGGCACCCGTATTGCCGACATATCCGTCCCCGTTGCTTGCCGTTTATGCCACGACCCGGTGTGTCTTATCTGTAACTTCGACGCCATAAAACGCGCACCCACCGGTGAGATTTACATAATCGACGATAAATGCGTAGGTTGCGCCGGATGCGCTATAAGGTGTCCATATAATGTCATTCAAATGGTTCCTGCCAAGCACGAGCCTAAGTCTGACATACTAGGAGTCCTGCTGGGGAGAAGAAAAGAGGTTAGCGAAGAGAAATGGACTAAGGCTGATAGGCTTAAGCCCAAGCATCTCGCTATTAAATGCGATAATTGCATGGGATACCCGGACACGGCCTGCACGAATAACTGTCCCACAAATGCCATACGATGGGTAAACCCAATGGTGTATTTTGGGGATACCGAAGATGTGATTCCCAAGAAGGAGAAGCATCTATGATGAGTATCTCTCAGACTCATAAGAAATGGGTTTTATTCACCGTGGCTGCCGGGTTTATCTTCTGGGCGGTTTATCGCTGGGGACCTAACCTTCCAACACCGGGAATTGAAAACGGCATCGTCTATTTCCTGGGCATACTGGCCGTTCTTCTTATCCTTTTCGTGATGACCTACTCAGTTCGTAAACGCCTGGCCCGGGGTATGCCGGGGAGGTTGGACAGTTGGCTTTTAGCACACATATATCTGGGACTCTTGGCTCTTTTCATAATAGCCCTCCACGCCGAGTTTCGTTTTGGCTTGGACTACAGCACGTTCGGTGTGATCTTCCTCGTCCTGGTGATCGTTACCGGTATAGTGGGTAGATATTTTTATACCCGAGTTCCCGCATCCATAGCCACCGAACAGGAAAAGGTGCTCTCCCGGCTCGACGAAGTTACCAAATCTATAAATGATTTATTGAACAATAAATCGAGGCCATTCCAAAAGATAATAGGCTCTGAGCTTAACACCCCTGCCCCGCTAGCCCCGGACGCAGAATACTGGTGGGAACTCCGGGCAAAGGGGGAGATTCTTCCGGAAGAAGAGAAGGAGGATTTTGAAAAGGCGGTTGCCCTTCTCGAAGAGAGGGCGGAGCTAGAGACACAATCGATAAGCCAGCTCAAATATAAGCCCCTATTTCGTGGCTGGCTGGCCGCCCATCTTCTCGTGACTGCGGGACTCATGGTAATGGTTACTCTGCACGTTCTCGACGACAGCTTTAGAGTATTCCCTCCTACTGCTTCTGATTTCGGGAGCCCCCAGGAATGCAGACAATGCCATCAGAGACAGTACGATGAGTGGATTGGCTCGATGCACGCATACGGGCAGGTGAGCCCGGTTGCTTTTGTCCTAAATTTAAAGGTTCAGGAGGACAGTAAGGGAAAGGTGGGAGTCTTCTGTTTTAAATGTCACGCACCCGTAAGCATCGCCATAGGCGAAGACGCTCTGATGCCAAACGAGAAAAGGGCTCCGATCGGGGTTCTGGGTGTCCAGTGCGACTCCTGCCACACTATAGCAAAAGACCATGGGCTCGTGAGCGGGGACTTCCCTCTAGAGCCAGGCAGGACGAAATACGGGCCTTTTGGCACAGGAACTAACGGTGACTCAAAGCCAGCAGGCAACTACTTTCATAAGAGCGTCAACTCCGATTATCTTAAGACATCCGAGTTTTGCGGCTCTTGTCATGACGTGGTTACTCCCAAGGGACTCCGGGTTGAGGAAACCTTCGCCGAGTGGAAGAACAGCGTGTACGCAGAAAAAGGTATAACCTGTCAAGAGTGTCACATGAGGTCGATTCCCGGTAAACCGGGTCAGAAAAAAGTGATGGGTCCTGCTGCCATTATGGCCGGTGTGGATTTGCCGGAGAGACCAATCTCAAACCACTCTATGATTGGAGTGGACTATCACCTTGTGGACTTTTTCCCTTACGCTGACAACCGCGATGAAACCGCCAGGATTCAGAGGGAATACATACAGGAGGTCTACGAACTGCATAAAGATAGCGCCAAGATGGAGGTCGAGGCTCCCAAATCGGTTGCTCCCGGCTCTCAGTTTCAGGTGGCGGTGCATGTAACAAACGTCGGAGCGGGACACCATCTTCCCTCCGGATTCACCGTTGAGCGTCAGTTATGGATTGAGGTTATTGCAAAGGATGCAGAGGATGGACTGCTATTTGTCTCGGGTGACCTGGACGGAAACCTTGATTTGCGTAACCGTTGCAGTCAGGAGGTGAAATTGGATGCAGCTCCCTTGGATAAATATTTGGTTAACTTTCAATCGGAGATGATTAGGGTGAATCCAGACGGGACGGAGGACGACGTATTCTTGACGAGCCAGGCAAACAAATTCGTAAAACATGGAATACCACCTCTCGAGACCAGAACTGGAATCTACCCGATTTCCGTTCCCCCCGACGTCAAGGGACCAATCAAATTGGATGTGCGACTTAGATTTAGGAACCTCTCGCCTTTGATATTTGACCGATTAGGGCTTGATGAAAAACTTAAAAAACGATTGAAGATC
Source organism: Thermodesulfobacteriota bacterium (assembly GCA_035559815.1). Taxonomy (NCBI): domain Bacteria; kingdom Pseudomonadati; phylum Thermodesulfobacteriota; species Thermodesulfobacteriota bacterium. The sequence goes on along the minus strand of DATMAT010000001.1, from coordinate 52,028 downwards.
ATAGATATGGCAACCGAATCTAAGCTAATTGAGGTAAAGGCGAATGGCTTGGCCAGCGGTGACCGGCAAATTGATTTATCTCCGGCTACCGGTGTGGAGAAAATAGTCGGTTCTTCTGCTTCTTCCGAGCAGAAGATAGTAGGATTGGTAATGTCAATGGATAAGGAAAACGGGAGCGTTAGTATTTACGATGCTCAGAGGGAAAAGCGCGTAATAAAAATCGACCCTAAGCTCCTAGAGGGAATTTCAATATGCAACAAGGTTGAGATTGAGGTAGAAAACGGAGTGGCTAAGTCAATTAAAAAGCTATGATTCACGATACATGATCTATGCATGCATGATTCATGATTCATGATTCATGATTCATGATCCATGATCCATGATACTTAACTCATCTTGCATCGTGTATCCGGCATCATACATCGTAATCCAATTTATTTAGGAACCTTAATCTCCAGTGAATATCCATTAGGGTCTACACTTAGTTCATTCCCAACCAGGTTTATAAAGTGCATGGTGATCTTATCCATCTCCATATTCCGAGAATACCTGATCGGGATTAGAAATGGAGAACTGCCCCGAGGTGGAATTGGATTAACAAAGGGCAAAATCTGGTCTTCCTCAATCACCTCCCCGGATGGATCGTAAATCTTAAATTTTATGGAGACGCGCTTTAGTTCCGTATCGGTGTTGTTTACTATCTCTCCTTTAATCTGAAAGTGCTCCTCGGAAACCTTTGATACATCCAGACTCTTAAGCCGAATTACATAATCTTCTCCGGATGCCGGAATAATCAAGAGAAATGACAGGATTAGTAAGTAGAAGAAATTACCTGGAACTCGTTTTCTTAATTCCTGCGTATTCATAAACTATTTGTGACTATTTAGCCACAAAGACACGAAGACACCAAGATTAGAGAATAATTCTTTTAACTGCATTAAGACTTTAAAACCCATATTTCTCCTTCGTGCCTTTGTGCCTTAGTGGCTGAATACCTACTCATAAACTATTTAGAAAGCTTAGCACAGCACAAAAACTGTTCTTTTTCACTAGAGCCGATAGGACCTGTTTTAGAAATGTTGCAATCGGGCATCATGCTCACGAACATTCCACTTGACGTAAGAAATACCATAGGACTTTGAACCGATGGTACTTTTATTAATCCCTCCTGACACGCCTTTACGATTTGTTCAGCTAGGCAAATATCCAGATTTCGAGAAAGACAATACATGGATACATCCTTGAAGTTGGCTGCTCTGGTGGGATTAACTTTCTCAATACAGATATTGGAATTAGGCACCTTCATCGTGCCCTCGGGACACTCTCTGCTTTTGGACTGTACTACGTCTATCGCTAACACAAATATAAAGCAGTATAGAAGGGTAAGAGTTATCCTCTCGATTTCTTCCATTTTATTTATATACTCAGCGATGAATGTTTCCGCAATATAGCACAAGCCCCCTCTAGTGTCAAAACTACAGCATAGATAGAGGAAAAACTCACCTGGTTAGATTGTATCCCAAATCTCTAAATAAAGATGGTAATGGCGATCAATGATAACCAGAATATAGCCGTATATTTCAAATACTGACTCGCTTTATCGATAGCTTGTAGCTTTTCTTTCCCTATCTGGGAGATGATAATTACCGCCTTAATTAATTCATTGTCGAAACTATCTATTTGGTTGACTAAATCCCTAAAGTGGTCAGCTCCGTGTTTCTCTACTATCTGGCAAATATCAAGACACCAAAATACATTTTTGGTCTCAAAACTGTGCTCCAAAACCTTTTTCCTGGGCTTTACCGTCTTAAACATATAAGAAAAGGTCAACAAAGCAGAGCCAAGAAAACCGAGTATAAGGATTATTAACACTGCCCCCATTATTAACTCCGAGACGCCCTCTCCTTTCTCAAAAACTCTAATTACAGTTCCTTTCAATGGAGTTACTAGCGGTAGAAACATAAAGGCTAAGATAGTAATAATTCCTGCTGCTTTAGCATCACAAAGACGAATCAGATTCTCCGTATCCTTATAACTTTCTAAAAGGAAATTAATCTTTTCATTCGGCACGTGATTTCTTAACTCATCTAAGTCGGGTACAAAACTTTAGCACTATACTATCAAACGAAGCACCCCGTGTAAAGCTATGAAAAGAGTCTATGTATCACCCCATTTAATACACTTGACAAAGGAAACACAAAAAGTGTAGCATAACGAGAAATTTTGGACTTACTTGCCTTATAAAGACCAATATTCGATTAGAAGGAGGCCATTATGGAGGAGATTTTAAACAAGATTTTATCGGAGTTAGGTTCCCTTAAGGAACAGTTAAAAAATATAAGTTCTACTGCGAATAGTAATTCTGAGCTCATAAAGCGGAATAGGGAACTTCTCGAGCGAAATTATAAACAACCTGTCCAGAATGAGAAACAAATTAAGCAAAATAGAGAGTTACTTAACCGAAACAAAAAACAAATAGACGAAAACGGAAAGCTTCTCAAACAGGTTTTAACCCGAGTCCAGCGAATCGAGGCTAAAGTAGCGGCAAGTGGTCGTAAGAAATAAACCGACCTTGTCGGTAAAAGAATAACTAAAACAAAATTCAGACCGCCCCTTGGTTAGACCTGTAACCGTTTTATTTACCCCCACTTCCATGTCTTAGAACTTAGATAAGGGGATACTTCGTAATAGCCAGACTCAGCGACGATATTACCTCTTTTTCAATTCTCTCCGAATCACCCGGATATAAAGGAGTACTCTCATCCAAAGGTTATGAGATCACATATATAGGTGACTCAGAAGTTTTACGCTCACTCTAAGAATTTCCCTGCTTTTCGAGCAGTGCTGATCCTATCAGACCCGGAGTACCTTGGCGGCCAGGGCAGTACCAAGAACCCGGGCGCGAATCTTTTCAAAAGCCGTCTCTCTAGAGGTGGAAGTATCGTCGCCGAACGGGGCAAAACCGCAGTCGTCAGTCGTTCCCAGTTGGTTAAGCGGAATATACTCGGCGGCTTCAAGAGTCCGGTCCCTTACTTCCTCTGGTGTTTCTATCCTGGGATTTATCGGGTCAATTACTCCGATGAAAATCCTTTGATCGGGTTTTACGTGCTCTTTAATTATCCTGAGAACCTTGGGACGGTCACTCTCGCTAGCCAATTGAATGTAAAAATTCCCAGCCTTGAGTTCAAACAAATCCGGTAAAAGTCCAGCGTAGTCCACATCTGCGCTGTGAGTCGAGTCCCGGTCTCCACCGGGGCAGGTATGAACTCCGATTTTCTTTCGCTCCTCTGCCGAAAAACGATCGAGCACCCGGTTGTTAAGGTCTATAAAACTTTTAAGAAGCTTCCCGGTTGGGTCCAGCTTGACGGCGAGCCTTCCCTCCGTGAAATCGATTTGAACTTTATAAGCACCTTTCTGTAGACAGTGGCGAATGTCGGCCTCGTTCTCGCGAAGTAGGTCTTCGATAAAAGATTGTCTGGAATAGCCCTCGATGTCAGTTTGCGGGTATAGAAGGCTCAATGCCGATGCTGAGATGACCGCTTGTTTTACCGGAATATGAGCATACTTCTTTGCTACCTCCAAATATGTGTAAGCATAAGTCTTATAGTAGAAGGGGCCTCCCGTCAACCTGGGCAATCGGCGCACATGACCGTCAGCAAAGTGAATTGCAACACCGTCAGGGGCGATGTTCTTGAGCCCATGGATTGGGTAAGTTGCAAAGCTTGGCTTGCTCTGTTCTCCATCGGTAATAACTGGTGATCCTGTCGCCTCAAAGAGCCTGAAGGTGTCGAGGATTGCTGAGTGATATAGTGAATCCAGCTCATTTTGTGAGATGCGACCGGCATCGAACGCCTTTATACCCTCGATAAGCTCCTGCGGTCTGGGAATACTGCCAATAGGCTCAGTAGGTATCAACATGCTAACCTCCCCAATAAAATTGAAGTTAATTGATATTCTACTTTACCAAACCCTTAGAGTGCAACCCTAGGTAAGACGGCGAGATAGATTGTGGTCACACTTCCCCTCCGGCTGGAGCAGGGAAGGCGTACCCGTCATACAGGAACACGCCGAGTCGTGTTCCTACGGTGAATTCCGCTCCGCGTATTATAAGTAGGTATAAGCTTCGTAAGTGACAATCCATCAGTTCCGCAACTAATTTTTCACCCTAGTTTTTTCAGAATGTGACGAGTACAATGAAACAATAATCCATAGATTAGACTGCTATTTTTATTGTTAATTCTAATCTAGGGAGACATTTGCGGAGATTAGATATGCCCATCTATATGGATCGCCACTACAACATTGAAGGCGCAACTCGACATGCGATTGCCCTTGCCCACGAAAAGGACCTCAAGATTCAAGAAAAATATGGGGTTCAGTTCCTTACCTACTGGTTTGACGAGAAACGTGGCACCACCTTCTGCCTTGTCGACGCCCCAAACAAGGAGCGTATCCGAAAAGCCCACGATGAGGCACATGGAGATATCCCTCACGAGATAATCGAAGTTGACCCCACGGTCGTAGAAGCCTTCCTGGGCAGGGTAAAAGACCCCGCGCCCAAGGAGACCGCGGGAACGAGTAGCAGTGCAGCCGTCGACTCAGCATTTCGCGCTATCATGTTTACAGACCTGAAAGACTCGACAGCAATGACCACACAACTGGGGGACGCCAAAGCTATACATTTACTCCATATTCACAACTCCCTTATACGCACTGCCTTGCGAGACTATGACGGGCGTGAAGTAAAGCACACAGGCGATGGCATCATGGCCTCTTTTACCTCAATCCCGCAGGCTATCGAGTGTACCATCGCTATTCAGAAGGCTTTCGCAAATTACAATAAGCAAAATAAAGAAACACCCATGCACCTGAGAATCGGCCTGAGTGCCGGTGAGCCCGTCGAAGAGGATAACGACTTATTTGGATCGACCGTTCAACTGGCATCTCGAATCTGTAATTACGCCGATCCCGGCCAGATCCTGGCCGCAGAGGTCATCTTCAATCAATATCCGGGCGAGAAATCATTATTCACGGATCTAGGAAGAATCGCACTAAAGGGTTTTGACTATCCCGTGCAGGTGTATGAGGTAAGATGGCAGGGATGATAGAATGTGCCTAACTGCATTACCGCGGTTGTATTGTAAGTGAACCAACCAGGTGCGGCACCCGACACCTGGTTTGAGGATGCCTTGAATTTGCTGAGGGTTCATTAAGATGACTAGACAAACCGAGAACGACCCACTCGCTGAGGAGATGTGGCGAACCTATATGACTACTGGGGAGTGCCCAAAATTCGTCCGGTCTCCGTGGTTTGAGTCGAGGTTCCTTCGTCCCATCGCTAAATTGCTCCCCACCGACCCGCGATGTGGAATATGCTATTATCCGTTTGGCGGAATAGGAGGGACGTTGGTCCGGACCCTCATAGGGCTCGAAGCCTCCAGAATGAATCCTTATTTGTGCAATGTGTGTGAAAGGGCTGCCAGTAAGTATCGGGGAGGTGCAGAGATCGAGCAGTCCATGCTATTTGCGGATGTTCGCGGGTCAACCGGGCTGGCCGAAAGTATGAGCCCGGCTGAATTCAGCCATCTGATTGACCGCTTTTACAAGGCTACGACCAAGGTACTGTTCAGGAGGAATGCCCTGCTGGAGAAGTTGATAGGCGACGAGGTAACCGCTTTCTTTGTGCCGGGTATAGCCGGAGCTTCGCACGCTCGGGTGGCATTAGAGGCCGGAGAGGAAATACTTCGAGTAACGGGCCATGGGAACCCGGGGGGGCCATGGATACCGGTAGGAGTGGGTATTCATACCGGTGTGGCCTTCGTCGGCGCCGTGAGCACGGAGGGCGGTGTAGCAGATATAGCCGTCTTGGGAGACACTGCAAATGTGGCAGCACGGCTTGCATCCGAGGCCCGGGCAGGAGAAGTTATGTTGAGTGATGCCACAAGAGCCGCTGCTGGGCTTAAAACCAATGATATGACAGCGTATCATCTGGAGCTCAAAGGCCGAAAGGAACCGGTAGACGTTTGGGTAAAGAAATTAGGCTAATGACAGAGCACCCCAAATTTGTGCAGTAGGCTGAACTTGTTCCAAATAAGAGGTTGCTTCACCGCAAAAAGAAAGGATAAATTCCACGACCACAATCCCATTTCTAAAAACTAATGTCATCAGGACATACACGGGTTACTTGAACGGATATGATTTGGACAGTAGTTGCTGTAGGCCGATTTTAAACTGGCAGGAACCGGCAGGGTGAATATGGCTCGAATTCATTAAAGCCCATCCGGATGTATAGAGACCAAATAGTTAATCCCCATTCCGCCTAAACCAGTTTGCAAAGGCCAATTTCTTGATTCGGGTTAGTTTGAAAGCTATATTGTACGGGAGTCAGTCTTCACAATTCAGAGTTAAATCATGAACGATGAGGAAGGGAATAAGAAAGCGGCAGTTGAATCGGAGTTGCTGAGACACCTAGCCGAAGGAACAGCTTCGTCTACCGGCCCCGATTTTTTTCGCTCACTGGTCCACCACCTTGCATCTGCCCTAGGTGTACGCTATGCATTTGTTACGCAGTGTACGGATAAAACCCTAACCAGAGTCCGTACCCTCGCTTTTTGGGCGGGTCAAGATTTTGGAGATAACTTCGAGTATGCCCTGGCCGGCACCCCTTGTGAAAATGTCATTGCCGGGAACGTGTGTTATTACCCTAATGATTTACAGTCATTATTCCCAAGAGACCTGGGTCTGGCCGAGTGGCAGGCCGAGAGCTTTTTAGGGATCCCGATTAGGGATTCCTGGCAAAATGTCCTGGGGCATCTGGCCGCTCTCGATGATAAACCTTTGCCGGACAAACCGACCGGAATGTCCATACTCCAGATCTTTGCTGCCAGAGCCGGGGCCGAACTGGAGAGAAAACGGGCGGAGGATGCACTCAGGGAAAGCTACGCACAGTTGGCTAAGAAAAATCGTTACGAGACCATCATCAGCAAGGTAACTCGCGCCGTCCACCAATCAATCAACCTACAGGACGTTTTTGAAAATGCCGTCGAGGTCTTGAGTAAGAATATAGACCGGGCTGACGGCGTTACCATTTACCTCGTCGAAGAACAGGAAGTAGTCTTGAAGGCGCATAGGGGCTACCCAAACCAATATATTGAAGGGTTGAGAAGAATCCCCTACCCAAAAGGTTTCAGGTGGAAGGTTATTACAGAGGGAAAGCCCAGGTACTCCCCGGATGCAGACATAGATACTTTTATCGACCCTGCAACCAGAGAAATGGGGGTAAAGAGTTATTTATGTATGCCCATTCGCTACGAGGGGAAAACATGGGGAACCATAACTATACTCTCCCTTCAAAGAAACGCCTTCGACGAAGAAGAGTTGAATTTGCTCGAAATCGTGGCGCACCAAATCGAGACTGCGATCAATAATGCACAGCAGGCGGAGGCTTTGCGGAAAGCCCTGCGCGAATTGGAACAGCTTAAAAACCAACTGCACGCAGAAAAAACTTATTTACAGGAAGAAATCAAGACAGAATACAACTTTGAAGAAATAATAGGGCATAGCGAATCAATCAAGACGGTGTTACGAAAGGTTGAGCAGGTGGCCCATACCGATACCACTATACTAATAAGCGGGGAAACCGGAACCGGAAAAGAACTCCTGGCCCGGGCCATACATAACCTGAGCCCGCGGAAGGACCGGCCACTGGTCAAAGTCAACTGTGGGGCAATAGCCACGGGTTTATTTGAGAGTGAACTCTTTGGCCACGAAAAGGGTGCCTTTACCGGGGCAGTGCAGCAAAGAATCGGCAGATTCGAGCTGGCAGACAAGGGAACATTATTCCTGGACGAGGTCAGCGAACTGCCATTGGACACGCAAGTAAAACTCCTACGGGTGCTTCAAGAAGGAGAGTTTGAGCGCGTGGGGAGCAGTAAACCCATTAAAGTAAACGTACGCGTCATCGCCGCCACAAACAGGAATCTTAACGACGCCGTTAAAAACGGGTTGTTCCGGTCAGACCTTTACTATAGATTAAACGTTTTCCCGATTGAGGTCCCGGCGCTCCATGAACGAAAGTCAGATATCCCGCTTCTGGTTAACTTCTTCCTCACCAAATTCGCCCGTAAACACGGCAAGGAGATTAGGGGAGTTTCAAAGAATACCATGGACAGGCTGGCGAGCTATCCCTGGCCCGGAAACATCCGGGAGCTACAAAACGTCATAGAGCGGGCCGTGGTCGTTTCGGAAGGCCCGGAGATAGAGATAGACGAATCCCTCTTAAGACTAAATGTCGGTTCAAAAAGCCAAGCTTCCGATACCTTGGAAGACGTCGAGCGTACTCACATTCTGTATATTCTGGAAAAAACAAAATGGATAATCGACGGCAAGCAGGGCGCCGCCTCCTTACTGGGCATGAATCCCAATACCCTTCGCTCCAGGATGCAGAAACTGGGAATAAGAAGGCCGGGGGTTAGGAATTAGGGGTTAGGAATTGGGAATTGGGTGAAAACGTGGAAAGCTACAAGGAATTGAAGGTTTGGCAAGAGGGAGTAAAACTGGTAGAAGGAATTTACGAATTAACTCGAAGCTTTCCCCCAAAAGAGCAATACTCTTTAACCTCTCAGATTCAAAGGGCGGCGGTATCAATACCAACTAATATAGCCGAGGGCTGGGGAAGAGGGAAAACAGGGGAATACGTTCAGTTTCTGAGGATCGCCAGAGGGTCTTTAATGGAGTTGGAAACCCAACTAATAATCTCCCATAGATTGAATTACATCGATCAGAATACATTAAGCCAACTTGAAGAAAACATCGAGAGAATTGGTAAAATGATAAACGCGCTTATAAAGAACTTAGGAACCAGAGGTTGAGCTAATTACTAATTCCAAACTCCTAATTCCCAATTCCCAATAACTTCGATGAAAAACAGGAAACCTCATCCAACACTGTCTGAGCCGCCTTCAGTCAAGCTGGGCATTAAAGATGAGCATGTCCCTCTTCATGCCCACGTCGCCTACTTCTGGGAAACCGACAAAGAGTTCGCCGATGCTGTTGGCTTCTTAGAAGCGGGGTTACTCGGCACCGATCACTGCGTAATCTTTGGCCACGATGAAGCCAACCAAGCTGTATTTAAGATCTTGCGAAAACGAGGCTTCGATGTCGAAGCCTTGCAGGCCAAGCGACGGTTGACCGTGTTGCGCGGGAATTCATCCGGTGATGCGATCCTGCAAACAATTGCTGCCACCTTTGAACAAGCAATAGCTGGCGGCACTCCTCTCGTCCGACTCCTCGGGAACATCGGGTGGTTCAAGCACAACTGGCCTGACCAGGAGGACCTGCTCGCTTTTGAGGCCAAAGTCACCGATGCCACAAAACAGTTCCCTTGCGTCGTCGTGTGCATGTACGACATGCGCGGGTTGCCCGGCCACATCGTGCATCATGGCGGTTTCGAGACACACCCCTTGATTATTCGCGAGGACTCGGTTCATAAGAACCCGTACTACGTCTCAACCGACATGTTTCTCGAGCACCTCGAGGCAGTCGCCGCTGACATCGCCGAGCGCCAGCGGACGGAAGAAACGCTCAGGAAAACAGCCCACGAACTTCGGTTTCTCAATGACTTGATAGAGCAAACAAATCAGCCCGTAGCCGTAAGCAACCTGGATGGACGATTAATCAGGTTCAATCACGCCTATGAACAGCTAACCGGTTACAGCTCTAAAGAATTACACCTTATGACCTACCAGGAAATTACTCCAGAACCATGGCATGAATTCGAAGCAGGGCAAATCACCAGCTTAATGACGGAGGGAATTCCAGTTCGGTACGAGAAAGAATACATCCGGAAAGATGGAACACTGGTACCGGTGGAGCTAATAGCCGATATCTACCGTAATGCGGCTGGAGAACCGGAATACCTCTATGCTTTCGTGACCGATATTACCGAACGAAAGAAAGCGGAGGAATCACTTAAAAAAAGTGAAGAGCGCTTCCGGACTCTTTTTGAGTCTGCCCCGATTGGAATCTCTATCAACGATGCCAATGGGAAATTCGTCCAGGTCAACAAATCATTCCAGGAAATGCTTGGATACAACGAAGATGAACTAAAAGAAATAAGCTTTAGGGAAGTGACCCTTACAGAAGACCTTCCTGAAAGCAAAAGAGTATTCGGTGAACTGGTCCAAGGAAAACGCAAGGAGTTTAGAATCGAGAAGCGTTACCGTAGAAAAAATGGTTCGCTTATGTGGGCAAACACGAATTGCTCGTCGGTACGCGACGTTAACGGAAATTTCATCTATACGTTTGCCATGGTCGAGGATATTACCGAGCGTAAGCGGGCAGAGGAAGCACTACGGGGAGCGCTCTCGGAAGTCGAACAGCTTAAGAACCGGCTACAGGCGGAGAACATTTATCTGCAAGAAGAAATCAAATCCGAATACAATTTTGAAGAGATCATAGGACAAAGCGAATCGCTCCACAAGGCGCTTCGCAGTGTGGAGAAGGTAGCTTCAACCGATGCCAGCGTTTTAATCTATGGCGAGACAGGAACAGGAAAGGAGCTGATAGCGAGAGCAATTCACAACTTGAGCCCGCGTAAAGACCGTCCTCTTGTCAAGGTAAACTGCGGGGCAATCTCTGCTGGACTGGTAGAGAGCGAGCTATTCGGGCATGAAAAGGGCGCTTTTACCGGCGCATTGCAGAGAAGAATCGGAAGGTTCGAGCTGGCTAACGGGGGAACAATCTTCTTGGATGAGGTCGGAGAGTTGCCCCTGGATACGCAAGTGAAACTCCTGCGCGTCCTTCAGGAGGGAGAATTTGAACGGGTGGGCAGCAGTAAGCCAATCAAGGCAGACGTGAGGGTTATCGCTGCTACTAACCGGGACCTTTCCGATGCCGTAAAGTCCGGGGCCTTTCGGTCAGACCTCTTCTATCGTCTGAACGTCTTCCCCCTGGAGGTTCCGCCGCTAAGGGAAAGGAAAGCGGACATCCCGCTCCTGGTGAATTTCTTCGTCACTAAATTTGCTAAGAGGTTAGGCAAGCAGGTTGAGGGAATCTCCAAAGAAACAATGAATAAGCTCGTTAACTATCCCTGGCCCGGAAACATCAGGGAGTTGCAGAACATAATCGAGCGGGCGGCCGTCGTCTCGGCTGGCCCGACCATCCAGATTGATGAATCCGTATTGGGGTTGAACCCGGTCCCTGAAACCGGGGTCAAAGAAACACTGGAAGAGGTCGAACGTACGCACATAATTCGGGCGCTGGAGCAGACCAACTGGGTGATACACGGAAAGCAGGGCGCCGCTACCATCCTGGGAATTAATCCAAATACCCTGAGGTCTAGGATGCAGAAGCTGGGGATAAAGAGGCCAAAGTAATTTTTAGATTGCTACATCCGAGACATTATAGTGTTGTACGGCTGTTCGATTGAAGGTATTCGAGATGCTTTAGAGCAATGGTGTTTTGAACTTTACGGCCTTACCCGGTTTCTCAGCAACGTTCCACTGAACGGTAATGCGGCGTACTGCTTTACGGAGATGCTTTACTTCGTTCCGAGTTATTCGTGCTCGACCTCCCTTCACCTGAAACAAGACGATAGTGAGTAGATCAGGGTCCTTCGTATCTCGCTTCACGGCAATAAGATCGACGACACCCTCGTATTCGTATCCTTTCTTGCTATCAAGATCCATATACCTATACCCGCCCTTAGCAAGAAAATACTTCGTGAAGGTTTTGGCATTCTTTCCGGTGCGGTGAGCCTTTCTAGATGCTTCTCGCCATTTCTTCGTAAACGCGGCCTTCTGTCCCACCGTCATCTTGTCCTTGTTCAATTTCATCAGTCTGCTCCTGCTTGAGCCCATACTGGCGACGTTCGCCAAACTACTTATTATCCTGCAAAAATGTAGTACAGTATCATACTGCAAACTGTTGCTTTATCGGGTTATGATCATAAAGCACAAAAAATCTAAATTCAAATCAATATGACGAATTGCCTTACCATCTCGTAGGGGCGTATGGCCATACGCCCTGTATAGAGAGACTAAATTCATATTTGAAGGGGTTAAATTATGGATTCCCGCTTATGCGGGAATGACAGTCGTATTCATGGTCATGCCGGAATGTTCCCGGGCTTAGAGGGCCTTTGTGTAGAGACGACCCGCCGGGTCGTCTCTACAAATAGTTATGCCTGGGTTCTGCCAATGATCATTTAGTTAGTGGACACTTGACACAGACCGCCGTTGGTAGTTTGACATGCCTGTCCTGACGAAGATGGACTTTTTTATTCTAGTTTCTGTAAAAAGGTTGAGAAAGTTTGATGATACCACTTCAAAGTGGTATGCTGAATATAGGAGGTTCTGAAAATGGCTCGTAAGCTGACCGACAGAACGTTAGAAAAAGGCAAGATTACGCTTTCCATTCCTCAGGGGCGAAAAACCCTCATCCGCAGGGTGAAATTGATAGCCGAAGCCGAGGGAAAGAGCGTTTCGGAGAAAGTTTGGGAACTGGTCAATAGTGGACTGGAGAGAAAAGGGAGTCATGTAAGAGAAATGGCGCATGGCAAGGAAAAGCTAATCTCCACAAATCTGGGTCGAGTTAAAATAACTGATAGAGAAGAACTTTATGACCAGGTATTGGCTGATAGACTCTAACGTTTTAGTCGCCGCCTTTAACAAAGGGGAAGTGCAGCATTCAAATTCTAAGGCTCTGTTAGAATTAGCTGCTTCCGGGAAGTTACACGCCTGTGTTGCACAGCAAAACATCCTCGAGTTTATGGCTACTGTGACCAATGTTAAGCGGGTCGAAAAACCGGCCTCCATGGAACTAGCTCAGGAAGCAATTAATCAATACACGATGTTTTTAAAGGTTATCGCGCCAAAGGATGAAACGATATGGGATTTTCTATCTCTGCTCAAAGATTTTGCCGCTATCAGAGAAAGAATTTTTGACGTCTATTTGGCGGCGACCGCTCTCGGCAACGGTGTTTTCCAAATATGTACGTGGAACATCAAACACTTAGAAAAAATCTCTCACCTTAAGGTTAGAACGCCGAAACAGATACTAAACTCAGTATAATGCTTTCTTTAGTCATACCGAATGCTCCCGGCTTAGAGCGCTCTCTGGCGTGGAAGAAATCCGACGGGTCGTCTCTATGAATAGTTATGCTAATCGAAATAGAACATTCACCGATTTTCCCAGAATGTCATTGCGATGCGGTTCCCTGACCTCCTCCCTCTTGACCCTCGACGAATTCATCGGGGGTACACCAGATCCCAGCGGTTTTAATTCCTTGACGCTCTTACAGTGGATGCAAGTCCGCTCATCCTGAGTCTAATCGAAGGATGCGCTTTAGCAAGAGGAGCTCACCCTTCGACGCAGCTCAGGGTGAGCGGGATTGATTATGACTTAGCGTGTAAGACATTCCCGCATTGCATTTCAGGCTCAGGGTAGTCTCGGCTAAGGACGAAGGGTCTTGACTCCGTTAAATAGTAACTGGGTCTCTTTTCTTGCTTCTTTCTGCACGTAGGGAACGCACATGTGTGTTCCCTACGTTCTATTCCTTGGCCACGTTCACAAAGACCTTTATCGCCTCTTTCTCCTCGGTTAGAAGCCTCATCATCTCCTTATAGTTCTCAAGACCGTCGACCGGATGGGTGAGAAACTTGGAAAGCCAGCCCGGGAACTGGGCCTCGGCGCGGGCATGGTCATAAATCCCTGCCTCGAAGTAATCGCGGTTAGCATTAACCGTCCCGACTACAACTTTATTTCCCAAGACAAACCCCAGGTTAATTGCATCAGCCGGAATCTCCAACTTGCGGTCTCCTCCGGTCACGCTTGATAGAATTAGCACACCGTTCTTGCCCAAGCTTTCCATCGCCTCAAACACGATCGGAGAAAACCCCGTTGCCTCGAATATGATATCAAACGGGCCGTACTTGGAAGCCGCATCTTTTAGGGAAATCTCTGCCGTAGAAAGATATCGCACGCCTATTTCAGAAAGGAGGTCGGAATTTTTGTATGGAGCTGAACGCCGGCCGAATGCGGTTACTTCAAGACCGCGCATCTTGAGGGACATCGAAGCCAGGAGTCCTATAGTTCCTGCGCCTAGCACCGCCGCTCGTTTCAGCCTCCAGATTTTTAGCCTTCGCTGAGCTTCGTATGCCTGGATGATACCTTTCTCGATTACAGTTGTCGGCTCAAGCAGCACCCCGATTTGACGAAGACCAACCGGGTATTTCACTATGTATTCAGGCTCGTCGACAAAATACTCGGTGAGGTATCCGTGGCGAAGATTGATGCCTCGCTCGTAGTATGTATCATCGGTGGTCATGTCGTACTGACCGATCTGGTCGTAAAAGCTCTTGCCTGGACGGCGAACCGTAGGAACAACATAGTCGCCGGGCTCAAGCTCCGTTACGTTCTCTCCCACCTCCACCACTCGCCCGAAGCATTCATGACCGGTAACCAGAAAATCGTATCCGGGAGGGGCCTGACCGTATTCAGCGGCGTTAATCTCCTTGTCCGTTCCATCCACACCCACCCGGAGCACTTTAACCAGCACGCCGCGCCCGTTGGGTACATCATCCACCGATGGTTTTGGTAACTCGGCCAGATGAATACTTCCTGCCTTCCCCGGAAAAACCGCAATTGCCTTCATAGTAAACCTCCTATTAGGAGTTCGATATAACTCAGCAGTGGCAAAAATTTAATGTAACGGTTAACACCCTAACCCTCCCCCTCGAAGGAGGAGGGATGGGAGGGGAAATTAGATTCTAACTGATTCCGCCGCAATGATATTTTCGACATCGAACTCACATATTTTTAAGTCAGCCTTAACCACTTTTCCATCCACACTTTTGTCTTCTCAGCGAGCTCTTTGCTGGATGTGTAAGAAATGTTCTTGTCGTCAATATAGATTCCCCAGTAAGTGATGGTAGTAATGAGTCCATCTCTTGCATATACAGGAGAGGGAGTACTGCAGTCATGGCTTCTATCTATGGTAAAAGGGGCTATCGTTATGGTCATTTCAAACCCTCCTTAACCTTGTATTTATGAAGACGCATGGCAATGCGTCTCTGCCTTACTTTCTCCATTCATAGAAATAATCTGACAACTTATCTCTTAAAAATAGCCTTGCCCGCCGGATTCTAGACTTGACTGCGGGAAGAGAGATTCCCAATACCTTTGCCACTTCCTCATTAGTTAAACCCTCGACGTCTCTTAATAGGAAGACTACCCTATTATACTCTGGAAGCTCACTTATCGCATTCTCGATGATTTCCATTCTCTCCATACTCATGAAGAGCCATATCAGATTCATAACTCCAATCCTTATTTCGTATTCCGTTAAGCCTTCCCGACTGGTCATAAGAAACGTAATCCGGGAGATTCATTTCGCTTTCATTCTTTTTCCTCTCAGCCCTTAGATACATATAACTAGTGTTTACCACTACTCTATATAACCAGGTAGAGAATTTTGACTCCTCGCCGAACGTGTCCAGCTTTTTTATCAAGGTTACAAAGACCTCCTGCAGGACCTCTTCGGCGTCACTAGGATTATTGATGATTCTGAGCGCAGTACGGTAAATCGTATCCGTGTATCTATTGACGATCTCGTTAAACGCCTCCTCGTCATCATCTTCCGTAAACCTTCTAATCAACTCCTTATCGGTTAAAGCCTTATAATTGGGCATCAACACATCCACAGTGTATTCTCTTGGCATAGAATCAATCATAAGGGCTTCTTCGATATCGTCCAGGTGAAATATCTTTGCTGTCTCCTTCGCCACTGTGCCGACCTGTTCCATTATCGCTCTCCTTAAATCCTTAATCACTAAGCAGTTCGAGCTAATATACGTTTGGGGGTTAATTTTGGATTTATATGTAACACTAAACTCGTCTGAAAGAAGAGATTGATTGTCACATTTGGTCTTATGGTAATCAAAGGGCTCCAATGACGGATAAAAAGAAGCAGCCCCTCTTTAATTCCCCCTTAGTAAGGGGGGACACAAGGGGAGGGTTATGACATTGCGTGTCATTTGCGAGGAGTACTTCGGCAGACTCAGAGCCTGCCCTGAGCCCTTCGATTCCCTCAGGACAGGCTTGCCCAAGGGATAAATTAAACGACGAAGCAATCCCTTGAAAAAAAGATATTAGTGTTAGAAAGATCCATGGTTCAACGGAGTTTATTCCTTCGGCAGGCTCAGGACAGGCTTTGAGCGCAGTCGAAAGGCTCACCATGAAGAGGGATAAATCACGGTAAAATCTCTTCATCCTGAGCGGAGACGAAGGATGAGTATAGTCAGGACAGCACTTGCACGGCAAACATAAAAAGAGAGTAACCCGATTTTAAAAAGGCGTTTTCATCTGTCGAAGACCCTTGTTTTGCGAATATGCTATTAGTTTCTAATTGTTTTGTGCTGACGTCACATAGCAGACTATATTTCTATCCTCTTCTGCACCCCCCAACTAAAAAGAAAGACAGAACAAGACCATAAACCAGGAAGAAGATAAAAAGAGCGGTATTGGCGATTGCTGGAATACCAGAGAAGTATTGACCGAAAAAGCCAAAACCGAGGAGCGGGAGTAAAATAGCAGAAAATACAAGCCAGAGAAGGATAGAGTAGGCAAGTGAAAGTAAAACCGGATTTCTCAACTTGAACCTCTGGCACTGATACAAGAAAAACGCACCGAGAATCGTCCCTGCACCCAAATGAGCTAAAGTCGATAATATAAAGACTGAGAACTCGGCAGATGTAATAGATGAGAAATCAGACAAGCCCGCCGAATAGGTGGGGAGAAGCCCCTGGGCTAGAAGCTCCGGAATGAACGGAGCGCCCAGATATAACCGCACCACAAACATAATCAAGGCCATAACTAAGGTAGCCACAAACCCGGCAAAAACCGGCATCAAAGAATTTCTCATTTCCTCGAATCCGATTCGACAACGACGTAATCTAATATATCATGTTAAATGAATCACCCTGCAGCAAGCTGCAGGGTATCCGAAAGTTTCCCCTCCCTTGATGGGAGGGGATGAAGGGGAGGGTGAATCACCCCCACCTTAATCCTCCCCCATCGAGGGGGAGGATGGATAAGGGTATCCCTGTGGCAAGCCACAGGGAATTCTCAAGTTAAGGTAAGAGAGGACCAAATTGAAGCGCGTAGCCTTAAGCTTTTTAATAGCGATTGGCATCTTGTGCACGAGTGGAGAAGCTCAGGATATTGAAACCAAGAATTTTATGGTAGAACACCCGGAGTGGTACGTCAAAATCACCGACTGGTCCGTATACGGCACCTGGGGCGCTGTAGCCATCATACATCACGTGACGATCGAGAACACCAGTGACATAGCGTATAAAGATATTAAGGTAAGGGTTTATTACACTTCCACTTCGGCTTCTCAGGAAGGCATCACAATTAGCCAGGAGACCGGTCTTCTGCCCATAACATTGCCACCACAAAGTAAAGGAACTTATCTAAAAGGCGGTACAACCCTCGGCTCCGGGTCCCAATTCATGACCCCGACAAGGATTGAGGTTTTAGGGGCAACACCGGTTGTGGATTAATGCCTATTGCCAATGAATAAAATGTACGATTCTAAATCACAGACTCATAATCGCCGTTCATGGTTCGACAGGCTCACCACGAACGGCCTTTGATGAGCCAGACGACTAGCTCGATTCAAATGCACCTGCCGTTCGCCCTGAGTTTGTCGAAGGGCGAGTTTTCTGATTAAATTTTAAGACCCGGTTAATAAGAGGGAATTTATATAAATTCCTTACGTGGTAAGAGTCATTCGCCAATTCTAATATCTCGCCAGCGTCCCGCCGTCTACGAGAATAGTCTCTCCCACTATGTAATCTGATGCAGGAGAAGCAAGGAGGACTGTGACTCCTTTGAGGTCGTCATCCCCGCCAAACCTCCTTGCCGGAATAGAGCGCAGCAGGCTATCTCCTAGACCCATCTTATCCGGGCTAAGAACCGGGTCGGTCATGCCCGAAGGGAACCATCCGGGGGCTATTGCGTTCACGTTTATATTGTGCGGTATCCACCTAACAGCCAAATCTTTGGTTAGCGTAATTATTGCCCCTTTAGACGTCACATATGCCGGCGCACTCACCAGCTCGGTTGTCTGAAAACCCATGACCGATGCGATATTGATGACTTTTCCCCTCTTAGCCTTAATCATGAACTTGGCCGCCTCCTTGCTACAGAGGAAGGTGCCGGTCAAATTCACCTTAAGCACGAGTTCCCAATCTTCTAACCTGGTATCCTCCGGAAGTCCGCCCATTGCTATGCCCGAATTATTGACCAGTATGTCGATTTTGCCGAATTTGGCGATTGTCTCGTTTACCATTTTTTGGACGTCATCGTGTTTTGAAACGTCGCATTTAAGTGGGATAGCCTCCACACCGGTATTTTTCTTAATCTCCTCGGCCGCCTGAACGCAGCCGTCAAAATTCCTTGCGCAGATGACTAGATTGGCCCCGGCTTCGGCAAGCCCTTCCGCCATCTGTCTCCCAATCCCGGTATATCCACCGGTGACTATTGCCACCCTTCCGGTAAGGTCAAAGAGTTGTTTTACATTCATGGCAACCCTCCCTGAATAAAAACTGATTTTTAAAAATCTCGGGCATAAAAGGACAAGAGTACATTCCAGTCACTCCTATTATACTATCTAGACAACCTGCCGGTGTACCAACTGACTTCAGATGGAAGGTCTCCTCTGTTCGTGTCCAGCGGTATTAACTATTTGTAGAGACGCAAGATTTTGCGTCTCTACATTAATCGTATTATTACCGATTCTACCCGCCGGCGCTCCAGCTTGTGACTCCGGGCATAGTCATAGACCACGGGTCAAGCACCCTGCTCAGCTCGGCTTCGGGCATTATCTTTTTTTCCAAAGCCACTTCCCTTACTGTTTTTCCGGTCTCGTATGCCTCCTTTGCCAGCTTAGCCGCAGCGTCATAGCCGATAATCGGAGCAAGAACGGTGCACATGGCCAAGCTCTTCTCGATCATGTCCTCACACCGCTTCTTGTCCGCCTTGATGCCGACTATGCATTTATCGGTAAAAACATTGACAACATTGGACAGCAGAGTAATAGACTGAAGAAGGTTGTGAGCCATAACTGGCATCATAACATTTAGCTCGAAATTTCCGGACATTCCTCCAATCGTAATTACGGCGTCATTCCCAATCACCTGAGCCGCTACCTGACATACCGACTCGGCAATCACCGGGTTTACCTTACCGGGCATGATGGACGAACCAGGCTGGACTGGCGGAATAAGTATCTCGCCTATGCCGCACCTAGGCCCGCTTCCCAGCCATCTTATGTCGTTTGCTATTTTAGTGAGACTCACTGCCACTGTTTTGAGCGCCCCGCTTGTCTCGACGACAGCATCCTTCGCCCCCTGCGCCTCGAAGTGATTTTCCGCCTCTTTGAAACGCACCCCGGTCATCTGGGTTAGCTTCCTAGCCATGCGCCTTCCAAACTCCGGATGTGTGTTAATCCCCGTACCAACCGCCGTACCCCCGATTGCCAACTCGGAGAGATGATTCCTACTACTCTCAACCCTTCTTATTCCATGCTCAACCATGCTGGCGTAACCACTAAACTCCTGCCCCAGCCGTATTGGTGTTGCGTCTTGAAGATGGGTGCGCCCGATTTTTACTATCCGATCAAATTCCTTTGCCTTTTTATCCAGCGCCTTTTGAAGTTTTTTGAGAGCCGGAAGAAGATTTTTTTCTATGGACTCGAGTGCCGATACGTGAATGGCCGTAGGAATAACATCGTTGCTGGATTGACCCATGTTGACATGGTCGTTCGGATGCACCGGATGTTTATCTCCTATTTTGCCCCCCATCATCTCATTGGCACGATTGGCGATGACCTCGTTGGTGTTCATGTTGGTGGAAGTACCCGAACCGGTTTGGAATATGTCCACGACAAAATGATCGTCCAGCTTGCCTTCTATTACTTCCTTAGCTGCCCTGATTATTGCTTTGCCCACTCTCTTAGTAAGAAGCCCCAGTTCCATGTTTACTTCAGCCGCGGCCAATTTTATCATCCCCATGGCAGCTATGAATTCCCTCGGAAAACGTATACCGCTTATCGGGAAATTCTCGACTGCCCTGGCCGTTTGAGCACCATGATAGGCGGAAACGTGAACCCTCATCTCCCCCATCGAATCGGTTTCGATTCTATATTCCATAGTTGACATCTTCAAAAACCCTCCTTGGATAGATTGTTTTCAGGCCTTTTAAATCATCCTATAAAGCCTAATCGACGCGGTCGATAGGCAACATCTATTGTTATGGGAAACTAGCCGGTGAACGGTAAATATATAACATATTTAAGATGTGTAGTCAGCTTAAATATAAGGACTAAAATGTTATTCCCAGACAAACCTGTCCAAAGTAAGAGATTGCTTCACTGCAAAAAGAAGGGATAGGATTTTTTGAGGTGTTCGCCCTTCGACTAAGCCTGTAGTGAGCTAGTCGAACTACTCAGGACGAACGGGATTTTTATTCGTGGTTAACAGCGGATGTGTACATCCGCTCATCCAGAGCCACGTCGAAGGATACCAATGTACTTACTCGGAACCCTATACAGCTAGTCGAAAGGATAACTTCCACGACCGGAGCACTCTGACTCGAATGTCATTTCGAATACCCCGTGAGAACCATTGGATAAGTTTTACTATCCCACGGGGTCATATCTCATGGGGGGAGAAATCTAAAGAAAGATTCCTCGTTTCACTCGGAATGACAGGGAGAGTAGTACATGTAAAAAACAGTCTAATGATTAATCTAAATACGGGATTGCCACGCCGCCAAAAGACAGCGGCTCGCAATGACGGGGAGGGAGGAAGTCAGGGAACTACATCCCTAGCAATAACAGCCTCCCAGCCTGGGGAAATTCTCAAGTCAAGAGTACAACGTATAGAAGTTATTTACCCAAGTAGAGGCGCATTGCCATGCGTCTCTAGGGTATTAGTTGCTCCATTAACCCCTTCGGCGGTGAGTTAATCGCCTCGAATTTAACCTCAATCAATCCAGTGAAGCACGTTTCGAATAACGCTCCAGCGGGGCGATGGGTCGGCTGAGGGCTTTCCTAGAATCCAATAATCGTTCATCTTCTTCGTAAACCCATCGTCTTCTTTCAGGTCCAGCCAATAGTTCACGTATTCGCGTAGTTCGTTTGAATTGGGGGGCATCAAATAAGCGAAAAGAAAGGGAGGGCCCAAATCTTCTGGTACTACAACGCTAAGCCCGGGCTTCATGCTGGCTAAAATAGACCCTTGGGTTAAAGTCCAGATAACCGCATCAAAACCATTAAAACTGGCCATTTCCTCGAGGTTGGAAACAACCTTCATCTGAGCTTGCGGAAAGGTCTCGTTCACCAGGTTGAGGAATACCTGGTCATAGAAGACCGCGATCTTCAAGTCTTCTATCTTTGCTATCCTTTGTCTAGAGAGAAATTTATGGGCCTGACTTGAAGGGACGACCATTACCAGCGGACCCCTAAAATAGGAGTTGGACACCTTTACGCTCTCTATCCGTTCGTTGGTGACATATATGCCGGCCATGGCAATATCATAACGGCTAGCCTTCAGGTCCTTCACAAGGCTATCCCAGTCAAATGGAATAAAAACCAGTTTCACATTCAAAGAACGGGCTAATTCGTAGGCAAAGGCAACGTCGTATCCAACCAACTCTCCCTTATTGTTGAGGTAGCAAAATGGAATTGGGAATACATTGTAGCCCACACGCAACACACCGGTTCTTTTGATGCGATCAAGGCTGGTTTCATTCAAAGATGCATCTTCCGGTTTAATTTCAACCGTCTCGGCCGTCTTGTGAACGGTTACATCAACCCCGTTTGTCACGCTCTCCGGAAGAGAAAAGGAGAGGTAAGTATTCACCCTTTGCGGAATGAGCCATCCTTCGAGATGAAAAAGACCAAATGTAATGATCCCGAATATTAATGCTGGAAAAACTAGACCGGAAATCAACCGCAAAGGGCTGATCTTCAACCTCCCGTAGAAGGCAAAAAGCACTAGTATGGGAATGAAGTAAAATCCCACAACGGTGGCAATAACCTGGAAGTAACGGGTGATTGCCAGCGTTTCCACGAATAGCTCCGTGGCATCGCCGGGAATATTCAACCAGGCACTCAAAAAAGCCACAGAGTTTACTGCGGCAGTGGGGCTGCCGAAAGAAGATAGCAGGGTTAGTATTGGCAAGAGAACCTGTTCCATTATATCAACCGGCTGTTTGAAATAGTAGAAGGAAAAAAACATGAATAGATATACGAAGAGATTGCCTAACTGACCTAACGGATAGGTGATTGAGACCGTTGTTTTGACGAGCGTCTCTCTCTTTTCATCGGTTATATTATGCTCGGCGGCAAGCTTTCCCACGGCCTCAATAACATATGGGATAGCCGTTGCAGAAATAGTAGTAACCGCGCCCATGATAATGCCATTTCTCATTGTCTTCAACAGCCTCCTGACCGGCAGGTCGGTAAGGGCGCTTATCACCGCCGGGAGCACCCAGAATGCAAGTATTACAGAGCCGATGGCAAATAACAGGATATATAGAGTTAAGCTTTCGAGCTGGGCCAGCGAGACCGTTCCGGCTAAATCGGCGAAAAGGGCAAATACCCCTATTGGCGCCAGTATCGCCACCCAATTCCAGATCTTAATGCTTGCGGTGCTGATAGCATCAAAAACGTTAAGGATGTTTTCCTTATTTTTGAACCTCTGAATAGCCAGTCCATAAAGAACGCTGAAGATAACCACGGCCGGGACAAGGTTGCCCGCTATGTCGGTGAATAAATTAGCCGGAAGGAAAAGCTGAAGTATACTCGACGCTGACTGTCCCTTTTGGGCCGGATTTATCACGAAAGGGGCGTTTACCCGGGGGATAGCCTGGACTAGTATGAAGATTGCCCCCAGTGTAATACCCCAGGCAGCCAAATAGAATATCCACCCTCGTTTGAAAAGGCTGCCGAATGTACAAGGGCTTAACGTTCCTAGACCATGGATTAAGGCGCTTACCAGTAAAGGATAAATGGGGGCCTGTAGCAACATCACGTAGCCCACGCCGATTGGGTTTAGAACCTTGCAGTAATCCCCAAAAAACACCCCGGCAAGAATACCCAGAATTGCCCCTATAATTAGCCGGCCCGCCGGTCCTATTGTCCTGATCTTCATGGAAAGGATTAATTCGGAACGCTGTGCTCTTAAGGTAATTAATTAATGATTTACTGAATGGTTAGAGCCGTTCCTACCATCTGACCATTCATATTAACAATCTATTGATTTCATGTCTATAGTTTGAGATAATCTCAAGTAGAAGAGGCAAGGAGGAACCACGATATGAAGGGAACTAGAAAAAAACTGGCCGTGATGGCAATGACAGCGGTGATGGGAAACCTAATTCCCCTCGTCTCAGTTCCGGTGTGGGGACAAACAACTTGGAATGTTCCCGGAGATGGTTCAAATGCATGTACGACGGCCAACCCTAGCTGTAATACCATACAGCAGGCGGTTGATGCCGCCTCTTCGGGCGACACGATTGATATAGCCGCAGGGGCATTTCAAGAGAACGTGGGTATTAGTAAGAACCTTATACTGCAAGGGGCTGGAGCTGATAATACCGTCGTAGAAGGAATACAAAACGGCGCGCCCGTATTTGCAGTCGGATCTGCTACTGTAACTATTGAAGGCATGACAATAGAAAACGGCATGGGTACCTTAGGTGGCGGCATTTCCAGCTTCTCCTCGGCGGTGGACGTGAATAACTGCATAATCAGCAACAATACCGTAGTAATGGGCGGGGTGTTTCCAGGCCAGGGTGGAGGCATCTTAATCGATGGTGAGAGCACTATGAACATTAATAATAGTATTATTAGCGGCAATATGGCCGATATAGGGGGCGGCATCATTAACGATGGAGTACTGACCATCACCGATAGTACCCTCAGTAGCAATGGAGCCCAGGGTAGAGGCGGCGGTATCTTTAACGGGGGTACTGTAACTGTCACCAGCAGTACCATCTCATCTAATTCTGCAGAAGTCGGTGGAGGCGGTATCTATAATAACAATGGCACTGTAACCATCTCTAACAGCACTATAAATGGAGATTCGGCAAACCAGGGTGGTGGTATCTTTAACGAGGGTATGATGACCATTACTAACAGCACGATCAGCGAAAATACGGCTTTCGAGGGTGGCGGTGGCATCTTTAACAATGGGGGCACAGTTCAATTGAGCAGCAGCATCGTTGCTAACACTCCATCGGGAGGAGACTGTTCAGGCAGTATCACGTCATTAGGATACAATCTGGAGAGCGGAAACTCCTGCGGCCTTACCTCTACCGGAGATCTTCCCAATACCGACCCCAAACTCGGTCCCCTCCAGGATAACGGGGGGCCTACTGAAACTCAGGCTTTGCTAACTGGTAGCCCGGCTATAGACGCCGGCAATCCAGATTGTCCTCCGCCTGATACAGACCAGCGCGGCATTACAAGGCCTCAAGGAACTAGATGCGACATCGGGGCATTCGAAGCAGAGGACAGTGATAATGATGGAATACCAGATATTCTTGAGAGCCAGGGAGGCGGTGGTTGCTCTATCGCATCGGTTGGTGTTAAACCTTCAATACCACTTTATCTCCTAATTCCGATTTTCATTGTAATAAGGAGGGTGTGGAGAAGGAATATAACTTAATGGCATAACAAGATGATAGCTTCAGAAGTAGGCATCCTAGAATTCGGCATAGTACAAAATAACTGAGAGATGTATAACTGATTATAATTCGACACCAAGAGTCTGGACTATGCCTAATAATCCAACATCAAATCGATTATTTCATAGGGTCGGTATCCGAATTAATTATAAAAGCTCCTTTAGGACTTGTACCTACTCGGATGCATGTGGAAGCACGAAGGTGTTGCCTTTTATCATAATCTGGGTGTTTTTAACTTCTTCGTCAGGGAGTTCCTCGCCGTCGACCACTCCTGAGACTAATTGCCATGTCCACTGGAGTTTTTCGAGGTCCCTTTGGCCATCTTCAGGAGATTTGCAAGAAACTATCGAAAGTACAAAAGTGGGAAAAAATACTCAAAGATATTATTGTTCTCATACACCCCTCCTCAAACTATTTGCCTTGTCTAACATACTATTTTAAGACAACTTCAACAGCGATCACAATAGGGAAATCAGTCCTTGCTCAAGCGCTGAAATAGAGACGGATGTTAGCATTCTTTCCTTTTGATGAAAGCTCCATCCTATCCGGATAGACACCGGTCAAAAAATCGGCCAGGCCGTATGCAAACGCTTCCTCTTCCACAAACACCCTTTTTTTCTGTCCGACGTTGGGCAATGACAACAAAGTGCCCTGATATTCGATATTGATCACCAAGTCGACCTGGTCATAGCTCACCAGTATTTTCACCGATCCCAGGATTAAATGTACTTCTTGTAGGTGGTGTACGACTTGGGTCGTGGTAGATACGCTACGCTCGATTACCTCTTCGCTGAGACCCCAGGATTTCTTTTGCGCTTGAAGGAATTTCGTCAGACGCTCAAGCGAGATATCCGATTCCTCAAAAACAAAAACCTGGGTGCGCCTTATGCCTATTCGAAAGAGGAGATTCAAGAGCACGGCGCATATAACGGCAAGGGATAGGACTGTACCCGTCACCAACTGCAATGTGTGGGGCAGTTGCTCGAAGTAGCCCGGAAATACCTTCCTACTCAAGCCAAGCAGCAGGGAAACGCCGATAACATAGGTCACCCGGGTATCTATATTCCGCGAGACCATGATTTGTATGCCCCCGGCCATCATGAAGGACGCATTGGCTACCAAAGCTGCCCCCACAACCGGCATGGGCAAGAGCAAGAACACCGAAGCCACTTTTGGCAAAAAGGCAATTAGTATGAATATGACACCGGCCGAGAACGCTATGTATCTACTGGTAGCACCGGAAGCCTTGGAAACACCCACGAGACTAGGCGCCGCATTCATTCCCGGCGCGCCTAATAACCCTCCCAGCATGCAGCCTATGCCGTCGGCCAGCATGCCGCCCTTGATTGATTTTATTTCCGGACGCTTCCAGTCGGCATCGTTGATTTTTTGGCAGGTAGTTATTACCCCAATCGTACGGAGCGCAGATGCCACACCGGCGGTGAGAAATGCCGGAATTAAGGAGGGTTCAAAATGATAAGAAATAAACCACGGGTCGGGCAAGGCGAATAGCTTCACACTAGAGAAAAGCTCCAATGATTTCGCCTCAACCAAACCGAGTGGAATGGCCACCAGAAAGCCGACAACTATACCCAGCATGGAACACATGAGTCTCATCAATCCGCGGAACCACACGCTCAAGCTTATGATGATGGCCAAAGTAAGCACGGACACAAATAAGTGCTGGCTGAACTGTGGGCCCTTGTATGCGCCTACGTCGAGCACCTGGTCCATGCCTACTAATCCGAGTTCTATTCCCACTATCAGGACTATGAAGCCGGATACAGATGGGGGAAACACGCCGCGGAGGTGCTGTAAATACCTGGACAGCAAAACCTCGATTGCTCCGGCAAATATGGTCATGGCAAACACGGCGGGCAAACCCCCTGCCTTCGCCGCTAATAAGGACGGACCTAAATATATCGCCGAGAATACCGGCGGGGCCAGGAACCCTGAGCCTACCGGACCTTTCCAAATTGCCTGAAGCATCGTGGCGATGGCAACGGCAATCATACCCAGGCTTATGGCACTGACCGTGACATGCTGGGGACTGCCGGCGGCGTTTGATATTATGACGATGAAGACCAGATAGATGGAAATCAGTACCACGTTCTGTAAGCCGAGAAGTATCAACCTCGGCCAGGGCGGGAAGTCATCAACGGTATAGATCAAATCATCAGGACGAGTGGCCATCAGGACGCTTTTTCCTCATTCGTGAAACCAGGAGTAGAATTTAGAGGCTATATTGCCGTAATCTTTGTTTCATCAATCATGCCATAAAATCACTACCTCAGACCTCCACGAGGCAATCTCTTATTTTGGACAAGTATACACCACTATCTTTCTCAATCCTTCTGCCCGTTGAGATACATTATAAGAGCATTCACGGCGCGGCTCCGGTGGCTTACTAGGTTCTTCTCCTCTAGGGTGAGCTCAGCCATGGTTTTGTTCAACTCCGGTAGGTAGAAGACCGGGTCGTAACCGAAGCCGCCCTCACCTCTCGGATCCTCCACAATCACCCCTTCGCACCTGCCCTCCACTGTAATTTCTCTTCCATCAGGAAATACCAGGGCGAGGCAACATACGAACCGGGCATTTCTGTTGGCTTCTCCTTTGAGTTCTCGTAATAGCTTATTGATGTTTTCCTCATCACCGGCATTCTCTCCGGCATACCGCGAGGAAAAAACGCCGGGACGGCCTCCGAGGGCATCTACTTCTAATCCGGAATCGTCGGCAAGGGTTATTTTTTGGGTTAGTTTAGAAATGACCCGTGCTTTTTTGAGAGCATTCTCGCTGAATGTTTCTCCGTCCTCCACTATTTCCGGAATGTTATTGAATTCTCGGAGAGATATAATCCGGCCAAATACCGGACTTAACAAGTCGCTGAATTCTTTTATCTTTCCCCGATTTTTGGTGGCAAGAACAATTTCTTTTATCATCAGCTCATTATGTGAAAAAAAATATTTAGCCACAGATTAGCACGAATTAGCTCGGATAAATTAAAAAGTAAGGGAAATCTTGAAACCAGCCTTCATCTGGATTTTCAAATCCTTCATTCGTGTCCATTCGTGTATATTCATGACTGAAAATCATTAAACTTACTCCGCCAAGATCTCCTTCTGCTTGGCTATGAGTCTTAAAATCCCTTCTTGGGCAAGGTTAATCATCAGGTTTAGCTCCTCCCTTCCAAACGGTTTTGACTCCGCCGTTCCCTGAACCTCGACCAAGAGACCCGACCCGGTCATGGCCACATTCATATCCACTTCGGCCTTTGAATCCTCCTCATAACTCAAATCCAGGATCATCTCTCCGTCCACGATTCCTACGCTAACAGCGGCTACGTAATCGCTGATTGGGTTTTCCTGGAATATCCCTTCTCTAAAAAGATGCTGAACTGCGTCGCTTAGGGCAACAAAAGCTCCGGTGATAGAAGCAGTGCGCGTGCCGCCGTCTGCCTGGAGCACATCGCAATCGATTATAATGGTTCTTTCCCCAAGTTTCTCCAGATTTATCACCGCTCTCAGAGCGCGCCCAACGATTCTCTGTATCTCCTGCGACCTTCCGCTGACCCTTCCTCTGACCGCATCACGAACGTTTCTCGTTTTTGTAGACCGGGGGAGCATAGAGTATTCCGTCGTAATCCACCCTTTACCCGTTTCCTTAAGAAAAGGCGGAACAGTTTCCTCGATCGTAGCCGCGCATATTACCTTAGTCTCTCCCATCTCAATCAATGCCGACCCCTCGGCATATTTCATAACCCCGCGGGTTATTTTTACCGGCCTTATCTCATCCGATTGCCTTCCATCCGAGCGCATATTTGGGGAACTCCTTTAGTAAATATTCTTGAGTTGCATTTCAAGCAAGATTTTATCCTGATGAAGCTACCAGTGGCAAGCCACGGAATATCCGAAAATTTCGAGGGTGAAACACCCCCCACTCCTTCGACTTCGCTCAGGACAGCTTAATCCTCCCCCATCAAGGGGGAGGAAAAGGTTAACTTCGGGTAAGCCCCGTTGAATTCTCAAATTAAGCAGCATTCAAAAAAATCTAAATCCTAAGCAAACGGTAAGGATCACGAAATCGACGTCAATGTTATTTCACCCGCTCTTGAAAAAAAGAACTCCCAGCGGGGGCAGAGTCAGGGAAATGGAGTAGTATCTTTGGTGGCTCGGTACAGGCGTTGCCTCGACACCCCCTAAATTTCCATGGCCGCTTCCACCGTATATCCGGGAATCGCTGTTCAAAGCCTCCCTCCAAAATCCGCCTCGCGGTACACCCACCCGGTAGTTATACCTGGGGACAGGGGTGAAGTTACAGACAACCAGTATTACATCATCATTGTTCCTGGCCTTCCGGATAAAGCTTATTATGCTCTGCTCCGAATCTCGAAAATCGATCCATTGAAAACCGTCAATCGAAAAATCCAGCTCATATAAAGCCGGTTCTGTTTTGTAAAAATGATTCAGGTCTCTAACCCAATTTTGTATCCCTTGATGAGGAGGATATTCAAGAAGATGCCAGTCTAAACTGGTTTCGTGATACCACTCGTTCCACTGCCCAAATTCTCCTCCCATGAAGAGAAGCTTCTTCCCCGGATGTCCATACATATAACCATAGAGAGCCCTCAGGTTCGCCATCTTCTGCCAATCGTCCCCGGGCATCTTTCCGACGAGCGATCCTTTCCCATACACCACTTCATCATGCGAGAGTGGAAGGACGAAATTTTCGTAGAATGCATACCATATACTAAAGGTGAGCTGGTTTTGGTGATATTTCCGGTAGATGGAATCCATAGAGAAATAATCCAAGGTGTCGTGCATCCATCCCATGTTCCACTTCATGCCGAAGCCGAGACCACCTACATAAACCGGTCTTGAGACCATCGGCCATGCAGTTGACTCCTCGGCTATAGTCTGCACGCCGGGATGCTCTCCATAAACCGCCTCATTAAACCTCTTTATGAAGCTAATTGCCTCTATACTCTCCCTGCCGCCGTACTGGTTGGGTATCCATTCGCCCTCGTTTCTTCCGTAGTCGAGATAAAGCATAGAGGCCACCGCATCCACCCGGAGACCGTCTACGTGATATTTATCTAGCCAAAAGAGAGCGCTGCTTATTAAAAAAGCGCGTACCTCATTTCTACCGTGGTTGAATATATAACTGTTCCACTCGGGGTGAAATCCCTTCTTCGGGTCGGCGTGCTCGTATAGATGCGTGCCGTCAAAATAGACTAATCCATGCTCGTCGCCCGGGAAATGAGAAGGAACCCAATCCAGGATCACACCGATCCCATTTTGGTGAAGATAATCGACCAGGTACATAAAATCCTCCGGGGTTCCGTATCTGCTCGTTGGAGAAAAGTAACCGAGGGTCTCGTATCCCCAGGAGCCGTAAAACGGATGCTCCATTACCGGCAAAAATTCCACATGGGTGAAACCCATATCCTTTACATAGTCAGCCAGATAATGCGCCATCTCTCTGTAATTGAGATATCTGTTTCCATCCTCGGGAATTCGTCTCCAGGAGCCGAGATGAACCTCGTATATGGAGAAAGGGGCGTTGAGCGCATTATGCTTACCTCTATTCTTCATCCAATCATGGTCATTCCATTCATAAT
This sequence comes from Thermodesulfobacteriota bacterium, assembly GCA_035559815.1. Taxonomy (NCBI): domain Bacteria; kingdom Pseudomonadati; phylum Thermodesulfobacteriota; species Thermodesulfobacteriota bacterium. The sequence continues at coordinate 21,652 of DATMAT010000001.1, read as the reverse complement.
TCATTTCCCATACCCGGGATGCAGTCTTGGGCGGGGTCTCAGAGTAGAAAGCAAAGGGGTCGGCTTTATCCACGCTGTACCGATTGTACTTAGAGGCCACATGGTATTTATAAACCGTGCCCTTTTCAATCCCTGGAATAAATCCCTCCCAAATACCCGAGCCGTCCCATCTCCCATCTAAAAGGTTTGAGTCCTGGTTCCAGCCGTTAAATTCTCCGATAACGGAAACCCTTTCCGCATTAGGAGCCCATACAGCAAAGTATGTGCCTTGCCTATCATCCACTACGGTCGGATGGGAGCCTAGTTTATCGTAAAGCCTAAAATGGCTACCCTCCTTGAAGAGATATATATCATGCTCGGTAAAAAAACTTGTATTACTCATGACACCTCACTTTCGGTTCCGAGTTACGGGTTTTGAGTTTCGCGTTTCGAGTCTTGGGTTTAGAGGAAAAGATTTTAACTCGAAACTCGCAACTCTTAACTCTCAACGGTATTTAGCAACTCCCTTATCCCTTTCATCGAAATCACAGCCCAGTCGGGGCGATTGTTTAACTCATAACCAAGCTCGTATATGGCCTTCTCCATAAGGTAAGCCCGGAGCATCACATCCAGCTCCTCTCTATCCTTGGGAATGAAGGGAGCCTCTTTAGCCGTTTCTAGATAAGAGTGTAAAAAGACCCCCGCTATGTATTTATACCAGATAAGGGCCCAGGGCTCTAACTTTTGCACATCTTCGTATTTAATAGCCACTGCCGGCTTTAGAAGAGAGTTATAAGCCGCATAGTGAAATGACCTTATCATTCCGGCCACATCTCTTAACGGAGACCTCTTCAGTCTCCTCTCGGTCAACGGCCTTGCCGGCTCGCCCTCGAAATCGATTATTACGAAATCGTTTCCGGTAAAGAGAACCTGGCCCAGATGATAATCCCCATGGATTCTTATCTTTACTGCCGATATCTTTTTCTTGAAAAGCGACCTAAAGCAGTCCATTATCTGCCTTTCCGAACCTAATATAAAGTCGGCATTTTCTCTCAGGCTCTCGGGTAGGTTCTTTAAATTTTTCCTGAGGAGTCCAAAAACCCTCTTGGTAAGACTCTGCATGGACTGATAAAGCGACCTCTGATATAAAACTGAGAAAGGCTCCGGAGCAAAATTTGGGTCTGTGTCATCGGAAGAAAGCGCCAGATGAAGCTCAGCAGTCCTTTTCCCCAGGAGCCTGACCATTTCCAGATAGACTCCTCCTATTAGCTCATGAACGAGTACGGGGACATCCTGTTGAGTTGAATCCAAAAGAGTGGCCGGGGCCTTAGGCAGCTCTCCGATCTCTTTTTCTCTGGAAAGCAATCTCTCGAAATAACCTCTCAGAGAATCGAGGCTGTATCTCCAGGCATCTCCCTGGTTGGGGACAAAGCCCTGTAAGATGCCCAGGATTATTGGCTCCGACCCCGGCTTTCTATACTCTATAGTGCCGGCAAAGGGCGGAACCTTGGGAAAGGACACCCGCTCGGTCAGAAATCTCTCAATTTCTAAATCCGGATTTACTCCCTCATCCAGTCGTCGGTAGAGTTTGAAAAAAAGCTCGTTTCCGTAAAGGATTGAGGTATTACTTTGCTCCGCCTTGAAGACCTGAGATTTTTTTGAGATTGACCCTTTTTCATCGTCCAAGTTCTTGAACAACTTCCCGGTATATGCAACTAATTGTCCCATGCTTGCCTTGGCCGTATGTCTCTTGGCTATCATCGAAAGGAGAGTCATACGAAACTCCTCGTCGTACACACTATCGTAGATTATTCCCTCTGCCTTATCCCATTTTATTCGAGTAATGACCCCTTGAGAATTTTCCTTTATGAGCTTCTCTGCCTCGTCTCCAGATGCAAAGGAGAGTGGAAGAAGATAAGTATCCGGTGTCCCCTCGGTATACCTGACTTCGAGGAAAAGAAGGCGGGAGCCAGAGGAATCCTTCTCAACAGCGATGTTTTCGATTACTTTAACCCCCTGAATACCCCGGGCCTTTCCGCCAAACCACCTGCGCTCCTGTATGTATAAAGGCAGTATATCTTTCTCTAATTGCTCCTTGGCCTTTCCCTGGAGCACCCAATCCCAATTTCTACCGGGTCTGGAGCTGTGAACTAAAGCCGTAGAGCCGCTTATACTCACCTCGGGTATAACCTCCCTCTTCCTGATTTTAGTTACTTCCTGCTCCTTACGTAGCAGGAACCAGAAATAATCATGAAAGCCCAGGGTTAGGACATAAGGATAATCCTTCTTTATCGGCGGAAATCTATTTCCGCTGAAGACCTCCTCCGGTATATATCCCGAAAACTTGGCGAGGTCGAGTTCCACTACCTGAGAAAAGCGGGAGAGGTTTACCACCACCAGTATGTTCTCCTCTTCATAACCGCGTATAAAGGCGAGAACCTTCGGATTGCTCGGATTTAGAAACTCAATACTGCCTCGGCCAAAGGCCTTGAATCTTTTCCTCATGCCTATAACCCGCTTCATCCACCAGAGAAGGGATGAGAAATTTCTCTGCTGGTTCTCCACGTTAACAGCCTCGTAGTGGTACTCCGGATCTATGATTATGGGAAGATAAAGCTTCTGGGGGTTGGCCCGGGAGAACCCGGCGTTTCTGTCTGCACTCCACTGCATCGGCGTCCTAACGCCGTTTCTGTCGCCAAGGTAATAATTATCCCCCATTCCGATTTCGTCTCCGTAGTAAATGACCGGCGTTCCGGGCATGGAAAAAAGGAGAATATTCATCAACTCCGTCTTTCTCCGGTGGTTTCCCAATAGTGGAGCCAGGCGCCTGCGGATGCCCAGATTTATCCTGGCGCTCGGGTCCTTGGCGTAGACTCTATACATATAGTCTCTCTCTTCGTCGGTCACCATCTCCAGGGTTAGTTCATCGTGGTTACGCAAAAAAAGTGCCCATTGACAGCTCTCCGGAATAGAAGGGGTCTGGTCCAGGATGTCGATTATGGGGAATCTATCTTCCATCCAAGATGCCATGAACATCCGAGGCATCAAGGGAAAATGAAAAGCCATGTGGCATAAATCCCCTCCTCCGAAATAGGCCACAGCGTCCTCCGGCCACTGGTTGGCCTCGGCAAGCAGCATTCTATTCTTGAATTTGCTGTCAACGTATGACCTCAGCTTCTTCAAAAACTCGTAGGTTTCAGGCAGGTTCTCGCAATTCGTCCCTTCCCTCTCGAATAGATAGGGAACCGCATCCAGGCGTAGTCCGTCTACCCCCATGTCCAGCCAATGGTCCATAGCCCGGAAGACGGCCCTCTGAACCTGAGGGTTATCGTAGTTAAGGTCCGGCTGGTGGGAGTAAAAGCGGTGCCAGAAGTAGGCTTTGGCCACCGGGTCCCAGGCCCAGTTTGATGTCTCAAAATCCTTGAATATTATCCTAGCATCTTTATATTTTTCGGGCGTATCACTCCAGACATAAAAATTTCTCCAGGAGGAACCAGGCCTTGCCCTCCTCGACCTCTGAAACCAGATATGCTGGTCCGAGGTGTGGTTCACGACGAGTTCGGTAATAACCCGGATTCCCCTTCTATGGGCCTCTCTCAGAAATTCCTTAAAATCTCTGAGCGTCCCATAGTTAGAATGAACGTTCATGTAATCCGCTATATCGTAGCCATCATCCCTTAGCGGCGAAGGATAAAAAGGTAAAAGCCATAGAGCGGTGATACCCAGGTCCTCCAGGTAATCGAGCTTTTCGGTTAGTCCTTTGAAATCCCCTATTCCGTCGCCGTTGCTGTCGTAGAACGCTTTCACATGAAGTTCGTAAATTATGGCGTCCTTATACCATATAGGATTGTCTTCAAGATAGGTTCCGTTCTGAGACATTAAAAACTCCTAAGACTATTTGCCACGAATCCACACAAATAAATACGAATTAAAACAGAATCATTATAGTAATACCGTGCTTCAAACTTACCCTTTCGATTTTGTCATTCGAGTAAATTCGTGTTCATCCGTGGCTACCTTTTCTACATAAAGTAATCAAAGTCCGTTTCCCTCTTCAATTTTTTCCTGACCCGGAAGATGCGGGCGGGAAGAATATGTGGATTAAGCTCCACATAATTTCTCTCTCCCTGCCAGATGAATTTATCCTCGCTCAAAAGGTCGTGCACAAGATAGGGTTGGCCGGGATCAATCCCGAGCTCCGAAATGGGAACCTTTACCCAACCCGATTGGGTGTGATATGGGTCCAGGTTGACCACGGCCAGTATGACGTTCGATGACTCTTCCGCTGCCTTACCGTAGAATAAGATATAGTCATTATCCACTTCGTAGAATTTCAGGTTCCGTGTGGATTGAAGGGCGGGATTTTCTCTCCTGATTTTGTTGACCCTGGCTATTATATCCTTAAGGTTCCCCGGCTGGTCCCAATCCCACCGCTTTATTTCGTACTTTTCCGAGTTGAAGTATTCTTCCCGCCCTGGTAGAGCCTCGCTCACAGAGAGCTCAAACGCCGGCCCGTAGATTCCGTAGTTGGATGAGAGGGTTGCCGCAAGCACCAGGCGCATGATAAAAGCCGGCCTTCCCCCAAACTGGAGATGTTCCGGCAGTATATCCGGGGTGTTTGGCCAGAAATTTGGCCTAAAATACTCTGCAACATCGGTATCAGTAAGCTCGGTGAGATAATCTATAAACTCGCTCTTCGTATTTCTCCAGGTGAAGTAGGTATAGGATTGGGTAAATCCAACTTTAGCCAGATAGTACATGACCTTCGGCCGGGTAAAGGCCTCCGATAGAAAGATAACCTCGGGATAATCCCTCTTCACTTCCTTGATGAGCCATTCCCAGAAATGAAAAGGTTTGGTATGGGGATTATCCACCCTGAATATGTGAACGCCTTTCTCAATCCAGAATAGAACGACGCTCTTTAATTCTTCCCAGAGCTCTTCCCAGTTTTCCGTCTCGAAGTTTATGGGAAGCACGTCTTCGTATTTTTTGGGAGGGTTCTCTGCATACTGGACCGTCCCATCCGGCCGCCATCTAAACCACTCGGGGTGTTCCTTGACGTAGGGATGGTCTGGAGAGCACTGAAACGCCAGGTCTAATGCTACCTCTATTCCATAAGCCTTGGCTTTATCCAACAATCTCTCGAAATCTTCGAATGTTCCAAGCTCCGGATGAATGGACTTATGCCCGCCTTCCTCTCCTCCGATTGCCCAGGGGCTGCCCACGTCGTCCGGCTTGGAAATGGGTGAATTGTTCTTGCCCTTGCGATTGGTTTTTCCGATCGGGTGTATCGGCGGAAGATATATAACATCGAAGCCCATACGCGCTATCTCCGGAAGAATTTTTTCCAGGTCTTCAAATGTCCCGTGCTTGCCCGGCTCCGATGAGCAAGACCGTGGAAACCGCTCATACCAGGCGCTGAAGAGCGATTTTTCCCTATCTGCGACAACCCTTAGTTCTTTTTCGTATTTGGTGGCAGTGTCTTTATTTGGATATCTCTCCATTAACTCGGCAAGCTCTTCGCTAAAAGCGGCTGTTTCGGACTCGTCTCCGGCTTTATTATTTTTTAGGACGTCGGCAAAAGCCAAGAGTTTCTTTTTATCCTCCCTCGAAGCCCGCTTCGACGCCTGCTCAACATATTCAGCCCCGATTAGAAGGTCAACTCCAATGTCCTGACCGGCATCGTATTTCTTTTGGAGAGCCTTCCGCCAGCTTTTGAAATGGTCAACCCAAGCTGCCAGTGTATATGAGTAAACCCCGACTTCCTCGACGGTAAACTCCGCATTCCATCGGTCATTCTGGATTAACTTCATAGGAACTTCTATCCATTCTTTATCCTTTCCTCTTTTATATAGAAGCAAGGCCGAGACAGAGTCGTGGCCATCGGCAAAGATATCCGCTTCGACGGCAACCTTCTCCCCTACGACCCTTTTTATAGGAAAACGGCCGCAATCAACCTCCGGTTTTACATTTTCTATTATCACCCTTTTTCTTCCTTCAATCATACCGACTCTCTACTTCCCTACCTGAGTGGGAAGGCTGGGATGGACACTGTCCTGAGCGAAGCCGAAGGGATGGGGGTGAATGAAAATAAGCTCCCCACACCTTAATCCTCCCCCGCAAGGGTGGAGGAAAAAGAAGGAGGGTGCTTCTTCTTTACCCTTTATTGAAGTCCTTTGCTTCATCAGGCCAACTCCAAAAATCAATCTCTTATTTTGGGCAAGTTTGTTAATACATAACCTATAACTTGCATCGGAAATCACAAGGTTAAAACCCGAAGAAAAATAAATCTCAAAGACTGACCGTCCTGAAATCCATGATAACAAATTTTATCTAGTTATTTCAAATCCTTGACGGTAGTTAAACGGCACTACCAGTTATTTAAGAAGTTTTTTTATAAAATGATATCAAATATCGAGAGATAATTAAACTCATGCTCCTTTACTAATTGAACTGGAGAGTTGAATTCGTAAGTTATAACGAACGGACTGACACTAAGAGAAAACTGACCACTTAGTTCAGACTCTTACATCTTCGCCGCGCCTACATGGTCCTTATCAGGTTCGGTTTCTTCGAGTAGCTTTAGCCTTCTTTCGGCTGCCTGGAGAATCATCTTGAGCATCTGGGGATAGGTAATTCCCATATGGGCGGCCATCTTGGCCAGATGCCCATCCCAGACCCATCCGGGGTTAGGATTAACCTCAAGCAGTTTTGGTTTGCCCTCTGAGTTTAATCTCCAATCGAACCGGCAGTAATCGCGACATTCTAGCCTCTCATACAGCTTTAAACAGCATTCGATTATGAATTTCTCCGTGTCATCCTTAAGCCTCGCCGGAACGGATTTAATGTTCCAGTAAGGAGAATCAGGCAGCCACTTTGCCTCGTATCCGCATATTCTGGGCATTTCGGGGGGGAGTATGGAGTAGTCCTCTTCGGTAATCGGAAGCACAGTATAAGATTCGAGGGTGTTTCCGATAATTCCCACGCTGAGGTCGTTTCCGGTGAGAAATTCCTCGACCAGTAGCGGTTTATCGTAGCCGAACTTTTCCCTGATCTCGGAAATAGCGCTGGTGAGCTGCTCCACGCTATGGGATACGCTTCTAACCGTTATGCCGAAACTGGAATCCCCGAAGTTGGGTTTTACGATGACCGGAAAGCTAAAGGGAAGCTCGAAGACCGTATCCTCAGGTTTGATGAAAAAGGCATCGGGCACCGGTATTCCCATCTCCTTGGCGATACCGCGTACCAGTGATTTATCATAGCAGAATGCCAGGCACTGTGGGCCTGCTCCGGTGTACGGAATCTTCAGTATGTCTAGCAGTGCGGGAATATGCAGCTCTTTCCGGGCTTCGTTGTAATAACCCTCATCGCAGAGATTAAACACGAGGTCAACCTTTCCTCTCTCCTTTAGCGTTAATAAATCCTGAATGAACGTGTCGTGGTTGGTAATGTAGCTGAAATGGTAATTGCTTTTTCGTTCCAACTCTCTCAATGCGCTTTTGAGTTGGTCGATAGTGTAAAAGTCGTCGTCGTCAAAGATACCTAGCGGCTTTAACGGGTCCGGCTTTGACGGGTCACCCAGGGTCACCACGATATTTTTCACGGTCTCCTTTTTCTTCTTTATAGAAGTCCACTCCTTTCTCACCGCCGCAGTAACAATTATTCGTTTCTCCATCATCCCCAAGTCCTGCTTCCGCTGGGAGTCGGGAGAGAGCTCACCGTGAAAGGTTATATCGCTAAAGCCTGCGGTCTTGAGAAGGTCTCTCAGGTTGTCGCGGGTGTATAGCCTCTCCGCATAGAACTGGTCGGCTATCACGCCCTTTTCCACATGGGTAACCACCTCGCGCGAAATTAGCCGCTGGCCATCTACGGAGAGAGAACGCTCCCGGCACACAAAATGTTTTTTGTCGATCCACTCCCAGGACCGGGGCTGGAAATGCTCTTTCAGGTATTCGCCGTCGGTGACATCTATGAGCAGCCTCCCCCACGGCTTGAGAACCCTGAATACCTCCCTCAACACCCTCAAATCGTCCTGCAAAGTCTCAAAATAGCCGAAGCTATTAGCCAGTATCATGACCACGTCCATAGTGTCAGAAAGGTAGGGTAACTTTCTGGCATCACCTTCCCGGAACTTGATATTGAGCCCTTCTTTCTTGGCCTGTGTTTTCGCCTTTTGTATCAAGTAATGAGAGCGGTCCAGGCCCTCGATATCCTGGAATCCGCGCTTTGCTAGCTCGATAAGATGACGCCCCTGGCCACAGCAAAGGTCTAAAACCCGGTCCTTCTGCGATAAGCCTAATATCTCAGAGAATAGGTCAACTTCCCTCTTGGTGATACGATGGTCATCGACGACATCGGCATCAGTTTTTAAGTAGGTAGCATTGAAAATGAGCCTCCACCAATCAGGCCTTACATGCTCCTCAAGATTAGGGACCGGGCCAAGAGACCTTGTCTCTCCCAGGTGATTTTTTCTCTTTTTATGAGACCTGACTTCCTCCATTTATTTACCTTCCCCTCCTAAAAAGACTCTAACTATGCTGAATTGATAACTATATTATCAGAAAAGGATGGATTACCATATAAGATATTATACTCCGGGAAAACTTTTACCGAGTAACCGGGGATAAGATGCGGCATCTCTACAGCCAGCGACGATGATTTTAGATGTCACTCGGCTCTTCATGCTCCTCTTCTACGTCTGGTTCTTCCGGATAGTAAGGTTCCTCAATTTCCTCACCGGCACCCTCATCTCCATAATCATCGTAATCTTCATAGTTTTCTTCATCCTCATACACCCGATCATCCGGCTCCTCATACTGTTCTGGGTCCTCGAAATACTCGCCCTCACCCTCCTGGGCCAGGGTTATTCCACCAGAAAGCGAGTCTTTCACCCCTTCATCGGCGTTGACCGTAGTAAAGTTGAATAATGCAATAGCTAACATAACAGAGATAACTAGACTTATGATGATGTTCATCTTTTCACCTCATTATTATAGATAGTGTTGGATTTTACATCTTCCCCGCTTTCTGTCAACGAGTAATCAAAAGCGGGTAAAAATATACAAAAATCCAAGCTTGTCCAAAATACAGAGATTGCTTGGCGGGGATCTGGGTTAGTGATTCACCCCATGAGATAAGTTTTACTATCTCACGGGGAGAAGAAGGAGGGAATTCCGGGAACTACAAACTCTGTGCACGGTCGAAGGATGGATTTTCTTGAGGTGTTCGCCCTTCGACTCTGCCCTTCGTCAAGCTCAGGGCAGGCTCAGGACGAACGGATTTTTTTATTCCTCATTACCAGCGGATGCATGCATCCGCTCATTCCTTCGTTATACTTAGGACAGGCTCTGAGCATCGTCGAAGGATGCCGATGTACTTATTTCAAACCCTATACAGCAAGTGGAAGTGCTCAGGGCCTGCCATGAATCCTTCGATTTCCTCAGGGCAGTCTAGCCGCAGGGATAAATTCCACGACCGAAGCAATCCCATTTCTAGAAACTTATATTACAAAATATCTAATATGCCGTTTGAACTTATATGATTTGGACAGCAGTGACCAGAATCATTCTTTAAGCCTTGTGGTTTATTGCGGTATTTAATCAAGCCTTAACCAAGGCTAAAATAATTTTAGCCTTGTCTATGTTTTTAGTATAAATTGTATTGTAGTTATGATTGGTCCATACCAAAGCATAACCCATGGGCTAGTTGTTGAAGATTAAGCAGAAAGGCGCAATATCATATTTCTATTTTTAGCATCTTAAAAATTTGAGGAAATAAAACCCGGTGAGCTTAGGATTCCTCAAGGAAATCGGAATTTCAGAATTCCTGGACATACTTTTCATGTCAGTCTTGATTTACACGGTCCTGGTCTGGTTCAAGAGGACAAAGGCTACATTCGTCTTGACCGGCATTATAATAATCGGCCTGGTTTACCTGTTCGCCCGAATGTTTAATCTAGTCCTCACCACATTTGTGCTCCAGGCTTTTTTTGCGGTGATACTGGTTGCCATAATCGTTATCTTCCAAGAAGAGCTAAGACAGCTATTCGGAAAAGTGCCAGAAAAGCTTAGGCAGCTCTTCGAGGATATACCGCATAAGATTAGAAGTTTCTTTGAGCGTTTACCTATTTGGGGAATAAACAACGATTTAGAAAACCAAAGATCAACCAGTTCAATTCACCGAGAAATTGAGATACTGGCGAGAACCCTGATTGATTTAGCCAGGGAAAGTACTGGAGCTTTAGTTGTTATACCCGGGAAGGATATTATCATTAGATACCTTGATGGCGGAGTTGACCTGAACGGGGAAATAAGCGAGCCCCTTCTCAAGAGCCTCTTCGATAAACATTCCATCGGCCATGATGGCGCCGTCATAATAGAAAAAGGCCGCATCTCCAAGTTCTCATGCCATCTGCCGCTTTCGAAGAATTTTGCTAAGCTAGGAAATCTTGGAACGCGCCATGCCGCAGCCCTAGGACTATCCGAGCTTACCGATGCCCTGTGTCTTGTAGTTTCGGAAGAACGGGGAACGATTGCGGCAGCCAGGAACGGTGATATCCGCCAGGTCGGGCCAGAACAGTTGATCTTGCTCCTGGAAAACTTCTATGAAGAAATGAGTCCTTATAGCCTGGAAAAACCATGGTATTCAATATTCACGAAGAATTACAGAGAAAAAGCCCTAGCACTTCTCATAACCATTTCTCTTTGGTTTATCTTCGTTTACGGCTCCAGGCCGGTATATAGAAGTTTTATCATCCCCATAGAGAGTTCCGCCATACTATCACAACACGAAGTAACCGACATAGAGCCAAAGGAATTAAAGGTGACCTTTTCCGGAGAGCACAGAGCTTTCTATCTCCTGAACGAGAATGAAATCAAATTATCCCTGAAGATACCTAATTCTGTCGAAGACGGTATAAAAACGATTAATATCTCCGAATCTAATCTATCTTATCCGAAGGATATCAAATTAGAGTCTATAGAACCCCATAGAATTGAAGTACGCCTTGAGTCAAAAAACCAGGCACGATAACCCAATTAACTTTTCTAAGGGGGTGCATCCCGATGGAAGCCAATTCGCCATTACTGCCTTTTGTCACCAAATTCTTCGAGTATGATCCCCTCACCGCAACCCATACCCTCGAGACAATGGACGAAGAAAAAGCGGTTGAAATATTAAAGGCCCTACCTCCATCCCTCTCTGCAAGGATATTTCCCCACTTACAGGTCAGGCAGGCAGCGGCCCTTCTGCAAGAGGTCCCCTCCGATACATTCAAGCAGATAGTCGAGAACCTGGAGCCCCAGCAAGGGGCGGCGATGCTAGTAAAAATCCCCGATGAAACTAGAAAAAAATTGCTTGGCCATCTTTCCGAGAAAACAAAAAGGCGAATTCAAGAACTCTTGACCTATCCCAAAGACAGCGCCGGAAGCATCATGACCACGGAATTCCTGGCCTTTCATTCCGACGTGCGTGTCGAAGATGCCATCCAAAAAATACGCTCGGTGGCTCACAGGCAATCTCCGGCATCCTATGTATATGTCATAGACTCGGAAAACCATCTGGTCGGCGTGCTGAACATGCGGGACCTTCTCCTTGCCCAAGGGCAGGAAACCCTCGAATCGGTGATGAGAAAGGAGGTATTTTCCGTAAACGCCTTTACAGACCGGGAAGAGGTGGCAAACGAAATCTCCAAGCGGAAATTCTTTGCGGCCCCGGTGGTGGATAACGAAAAACGCCTGCTCGGCATCGTAAAGGCAGACCAACTAATTAGCCAGGCTCAAGCGGAGGCAACCGAAGACATACAGAAGATGTTTGGAGCGGGCGGGGATGAACGCGCCTTCTCCCCAATCTGGTTTTCGTTGAAGAAACGACTGCCATGGCTTCATATTAATTTGGCCACAGCTTTCCTCGCCGCCTCGGTGGTAAACCTATTCGAGGATACAATCGCAAAAATAACCGTACTGGCCGTTTTTCTGCCCATTGTTGCCGGGCAGGGCGGCAATGCCGGTTCTCAATCCCTTGCCGTTGTGATGCGGGGACTGGTAATGCGGGAGATTTCGCCCAATGGAGTAAGAAGCTTGGTACTTAAGGAAGCAAAGATCGGTTTTCTGAATGGGCTGATTATAGGATTGGTAACCGCTGCCATATCTTGGGTGTGGAAGGGAAACCCCTTTTTAGGACTGGTGATCGGATTAGCCATGGTCGTGAACCTGGTCGCGGCCGGTTTGGCCGGGGCGTTGATTCCCACCACCATGAAGGCTATGGGCCTGGACCCGGCTCAATCATCGAGCATTATACTGACTACGGTCACCGATGTGCTGGGGTTTTTCGCCTTCTTGGGATTTGCCGTATTGTTCCAGAACTTCCTGGTCTGAAGGGGTTAATCTTGGAATAAAAAGGGGTACTCGGTTATACTTTCGTAACAATTCCTGATAACAACCGAATCGAACCCATCGAGGCTTGGGGTGGTTCTTCATTAACTTCAGCAAAGGAGGGAAAAGCAAATGCCTAGTATCTTTTCTTCGATATTTAATGAAGCTTTTTTAGAAAACCTCGTTAATTGGCTTCTAACCTCTGGAATTCGTATTGTGGTGATAGCTATCGGGGCATACGTTCTTGTGAAGCTGATTTACGTTCTTATCGGAAGGTTAGAAAACATCGTATTAAAAGAAGGGGAATTCGTATCCGCCGTAGAGACGGAGAAAAGGGTTAAGACCATAGGCAACCTATTGAGAAAGGCAACATCCATAGCACTTACCCTTATAGCCATCATGATGATACTGAGAGAGTTGGGCATGGACATCGCTCCAATCATAGCTGGCGCTGGCATCGTCGGCTTAGCCGTCGGATTCGGCGCTCAGAACCTGGTGAGGGATATAATCAGCGGCCTATTCATAATCATGGAAAACCAGGTTCGGGTGGGAGATGTTGCCGAGATAAATGGGACGGGAGGGCTGGTCGAACAGATTAATCTTAGGACCATCGTGTTGAGAGACCTTGAGGGAACCGTCCACATATTCCCGAATGGGACCATAAACACACTATCTAACAGGAGCATGGGATTTTCCCGGTATGTGATAGATGTGGGAGTCGCCTACAAAGAGAACGTCGATCATGTAATAAAGGTGCTCAAAGAGATCGGAGAGGAGATGTCAAAAGACGAGACCTTCGGCCCGTTAATACTCGAACCGCTGAATATTCTCGGGGTGGACAACTTCGGAAGCTCAGAGGTAACCATAAAATGCATTATTACCACCCTGCCGCTCAAGCAGTGGGAAGTAGGGCGGGAGCTCAGGCGGAGAATCAAGAATACATTCGACCAGAAGGGAATTGAAATTCCATTCCCTCACCTAAGCGTCTATTTTGGCGAGGCCAGCAAGCCCTTTGAACTGAACATAAATGAAAAGGGGAACAGTAAATCCCTGTCCGGTGAGGAGGGATACGAGCTTATAAAAAAAATAGCCGCAAAGAAGGGCATGTCCGTCGAGGGATTTTTGAATGAAGTCGTAGAGAAGATAGGCGAAAAGAGTAATTAGTGTGCAGAAGCCCTTTCTGTTGCCATTTCATAAGCATCCTGGGCGAGTACAAGATTCGCCCCTACAATATCAGGAGCGGTATTTATAGAGAGAGTGAGTCGAAAATGTACAATTAGCCAAGCAAATCTCATGGATTATCTTTGTCTTCCCTCAATCCCGCATAAAAGTACAGCCGCTGCTATTCCCAGTCTTTTATCCAGTAGACCATTAACGTCCCCGGAAAAATCGGCTCTGATTTTCAAAACGAAAGGATTAAAGAGCTGCTTGAATGTGCAAACCGGTGTTCCCTTAATGTAGCCATGAAATTCTTGTGGAATTATATTAGTAATAAAACGCCTTAGAAAGGCAAGTAGCCTGCTATCCTCCTTTATAAAGCCAATCTCCCGACCCTCGTTGTCCAGGAAAATCCACTCGTCTTTCAGAATGGATTTAAAACCCTTTCTCTTTAAAGCACCTATCCTTTCTTTGCTTATAACATCCATTACGTCGTAAGCGGCAGCGAAGTCAATTATGTTCCTGGCTTTAATAGACAAAACCTCGGTTTGCATATCCTCACCGGTATAAAGACTTATATCTTCCCACAGCTTAAATGGCTTCATCCTTGAATACAAAACAACCTCTCCATCAGGACCATAGATATGAAACTTGCTGCCAAAAAGCGAAAAGAGTTTTTTGCGAACCAGGTAAGTTGAATGTGAGAACCGGTCATCCGACATTGGACCTACTACCAATAAAAGACAAAAATCTTTCTACCCCTTCTTCACCGTTATCTCCACTCTTCGGTTTTTCTGCCTGCCCTCTGGGTTATCGCTTCCATCCGCATTCTCGTTTGGAGCTACGGGATTAGCTTCCCCCCAGCCTTTTGTGGTCATCTTTTTATTGCCAACTCTACCCTTTCTCACCAGCCAATCTTTCACTGAAGCAGCGCGCTTGTCTGAAAGCCGGAGATTATAGGAATCCGAGCCTTTTGAGTCTGTATATCCCTCTATCAAAACGGCGGCATCGGGATACTGATTTATAACCTCCGCAACCTGGGTAAGAACAGGCTCTGCCGCCGGGCGTATATTCCACTTATCAAAATCAAACAAGATATCCCCGGACAATTCAATTCTTATCTCGGTCTCGGTTTCCTTTACTTCGATGTCTTGTGTAGCTCCTTTTAGATTCTCCACTCTAAAAATGAGATCCACAACTCGCGTTTCCAGACTTACTTGCGCTTCTGCTACATCCGGGAAAATATCAACACAAATAAACATACTAACGATCAAGAAGAGGCTCCCTCCTCTTTTTAGTAAGCAAATCAAATTTGGCATGATAACCTCCCTCTGCTGATGCCCAATTCAAACCGGTCCCTTACAGAGCGAGACCAAACGAAGACCTGATCATAACCCCCGAAATCAATCACTCCCTATTTGCTTATAGGAACATCATCCATCGGGATAAAGTGGGGTATTTCTATGGTTATCTTTTCTACCTCCTCAGGAGGGGCCGGGAACTTGGCATAAAGTTTGGCGCGCGCCCCGGGTTTGATACTTTTTAAATCGCGGCTGCATACACATTTGCCGTTCGAATCCCGCAGCACAAGGTATTTCTTCTTGCCAGCCGCATCGACAAGATTGACCCCACCTATGCTGTTAAAATCACCCGTTTCGTACTGCCCTGCCTCACCAAAGTCGTAGCTGAAATTCATATCCTCGGACGAATCATTAATTATCGTAAACTTTAATGTAACCGTATTGCCGCTTGTGCGCTTGAGCTCTGTGACTTCCACCCTTATGTCCGGATATTCACCGTCCGTCGTAGCTATAACTGAAGGAGTTTTTGCAGCAGGCGTGGAAGCAGGGGCAGGCGGAGTAACCTCCTCAACCTCTTCCACCTCTATAATTCCCTCCTCTTCTTGAGCTTTAGGAAAGCCAGAAGCATAGAGTGAAATCGCTAAAGAAATAAAAAAAATTTGAAAGAAGGCCCTCATCCGTCTCAAATTGATTTTTAATCGCATGCTAATCCTCCTACTACATTAAGATTTTTCCATATCATAGCAAAAATGAGTTTGTATTGTCAATCGAGTCAGGGCGTATTCTGCCATGCTAAAACCCATTTCCATTTATTCGCCTTACCTGGTATTATCGGCTAGCTACAATAATAATTTGTACGAAGATTTCATTATTCCAGGGGGTAGCTCATATGAATCACATAAAATTCTTATCTGTATTGGCAATTTTATTTTTCAGCATGAACTCTGAGTCAATGTCCGAGTCCTCTGTAGAAGTAAAACTTCAAGAGGCTTCAACAGCTTATTCATCCGGCAAATATGCCGAATCGGTAAAATTCATAGAGGAAGCACTTGAAGAAGTAAGATTAAAAGCGCCAATGGTTATAGAAAACTTCTACCCGGTAAGAAGAGAGGCTCCCTATTTCAGTGCATTCGAGCCAAGGGCAAACAACATTTATGAAAGCAACGAAGTCCTTTATTTTTACTTAGAACCGAAAAATATCGTTTTTGTGAAGAAAGGAGAAACATACACCGGTGGATTTTTCCCGGATCTGAGTTTTAAAGATGATAAGGGTGAAGCGCTTCTCGAACAGAAGAAATTCCTCGATGCCGAATTTGACTCCAGAAATCCGGTTCACGACCTTTATACCAATATAACTCTTAATCTGACGGGTGTTCCTCCAGGAACATATAAAGCAGTGTTTACCGTAAGAGACCAAAACTCAGACAAATCGGCCTCAGTCGAAAAAGAGATTATTATTCAGTAGGGGTTCAACATGTTGGACCCTTCTGAAGCGGTTCAATTATTTCTATTGCAAATGGGCACGCTGCAGCGTGCCCCTACACCTCAATTACCTAGATTGCAAAACCTTATCTATAGAGTCAAAAAGCCTCGATATCTCTTCTTCAGTATTGTAGAAATGTGGAGACACCCGAAGCGCTCCCCCTCTCACATTAACCACGACATCAAGGGATTTTAATTTATCTTTGAGAGTAAGTGGGTCGAAATTTCCGGAAAAGGAAACGATACCCGCCCTCCCCTTTCTGCTTCTTGGGGTCCTGACCACAAAATCCCTTTTCTCCGCTTCTCTTATGATAATGTCGCCAAGCTCCAGCACTCTGCCCTCAATTCTTTCAATGCCAACCTCCATAAGGAGTTCAATCGAAGCGCCAAGGGCTAAAATTCCCATGACGTTGAGGGACCCTTCCTCAAACCTGAGCGTGTTTTCTTTAAGACGGAAATCGATTCTGTCATAATCAGACTCGTTCACTATGCTCTTCCAACCGACAAGCGGAGGGTTGATTTTTTCGGCAAGCTCTTTCCGGCAGTAGAATATACCAGTTCCCTCAGGAGCCAATAACCACTTATGCCCGTCCGCTGAAAGGAAATCGACTTTGAAATCCCTGACATCCATTGGTACTACTCCGAGGCTTTGAATAGCGTCAACACAGAATAAAACATTCTTATCGGCACATAGCTCTCCCACACTCTTTAAATCAATTCTAAATCCGTTGGAAAACTGCACGGAGCTCATGGTTAGGAGCCTTGTCCTCAAATCCATAAGCCTTTCTATATCTTCGACCAGAATACTGTCGCCACGAGATGGAATCTCTCTAATCTCTACTCCCTTTCTTCTTAAATTGAGCCAGGGATAGACATTCGACGGAAATTCCCTCTCAAAGAAGATCACATTATCTCCTTCCTTCCAGTCCAGCCCCTCGGCGATGATTGAAAGTCCATGCGAAGTATTTTTTACGAAGGCTACCTCCTCCGCCTCACCACCGACTAGTTTCGCACAATTCGTCCTGACGACACTAAGTCTATCCATCCAATCCTGATACTTGAAAATACCGGCCTCGGAAGCCTCCTTCAAAAACCCCTCTACCGCACTTTTTACCCTCAAGGATATCGGAGCTACCCCGGCATGGTCGAGATAAATGTAATTTTTGGTCACGGGAAACTCTTTCCTGTAGTACTCTATCGATTCTTCCGTCAAATACCGTTCGTTCATTTGAAAAGAAAGCTAACCTAATCCATTATAGGAATCAAATGAAGATTACATTTTAAGAATTTCATCTTGTGCTAAACGGGTAATTATCACCAAATTTCGTAGTGAACGCATATACTTCGACTAAGCTCAGTGCAGGTAAGCGTTCCTTCCATTTCATTCATACGGTATTAGCAATGCCCACCCTTGACTAAAAACCTATTTGACTGAATTTCTAAATTAACAAAAGTTCAGCATAGACTCTAAACATTAGAGAATGTATTAACCTTCTTTATTCCTTTCAAAACTATGACTTTCTAATCTTAAATAAAACCCTATTCAGGCTTATATTTGGCAAATAGAGAATAAAATATGTCCCAGAATATAATCCCTGTGGATAGAAGTACGTCCCTGTTGACAAAATTTTAAAAACGTGCAATAGTAAAGCCCTTAATTAGTAATGTTTAAGGAGGCTTTCGCTTTGAAACGAGGAAAGGTTAAATGGTTTAACAGCTCCAAAGGCTACGGTTTTATCGAAGCAGAGGAGGGAACGACAAAGGATATATTTGTCCACTATAGCGCGATCCAGGGAAAAGGATATAAGAGCCTGACCCAGGGCGAGATAGTCGAGTACGAGATAACAGAAGGACCAAACGGACCGCAGGCATCAAAGGTCTTTAAAATACAGCAGAATAAAGCTTCTTAACAAAACTTATTAAGAAGACTGGGCTATTACTGTAAGCCTTCCCAGTTCTTGGTGTTATTTCTGGTTAATTAGGGTTTTGTCAGTAGATAGAAAACCTAGGGAGATATCCCGCCTCTATCTACCGTAAATACCTTGACACCATGATTCTTAACGCACAATATTAACATAAGGTGATAACTAGAAGAGATTTTATCAGAATCACTACTGCTGGGGGGATTGGGGTCTTCTCCCTTCCCCTCCTAGGCTCTTACCAGTCCTCCAAATTTTACTTTTGCCAGCTTATTTATCGGGGCGATTGGGACCCTAGACCGAGGGCTTTTAACCGGTTGATGACCTGGCTTGATTTAAGAACCAGTGTAAAAACCTCTTTCGTGCGAAAGACGATAGAAATCATGGATAAGGACCTTTTCCTTTACCCGTTCATTTACATCGCTGGAAGCAATAGTTTTGAACCCTTTACCGAACCGGAAATCAAAAGACTGAGAAAATTCCTCAAGCTAGGAGGGACACTCCTTATAGACGACGTTTCCGGAGAAGAGTATTCCCCCTTCGACTCCCAGATACGTGATGAATTCAAGAACATCCTTCCTGAATTCCCTCTCGGCAGGATTCCATCCGAGCACGTAATTTTTAAGTCATTTTATCTCCTTAATTCCCCGAGCGGCAGAAAAATAGTCAAGCCTTATATCGAGGGAATCACCTTTAGCGATGAGGAAAGGACCTCGGTAATTTATTCAAGAAACGACTTGGGCGGTGCATGGTCTGAAGACGAATTCGGTAAATGGATGTATGAATGTATCCCCGGCGGAGAGCCTCAACGGGAATTGGCTTTCAGACTGGGAATAAACGTCATAATTTATGCCCTGACCGGGAATTATAAAAAGGACCAGATACACACTCCCTTCATAAAACGAAGAGAAATGAGCCTCTGATTAACGTAAGACAAGATACTTACATTAATTGTCAACTGTGCAACGTTTGTAACTATCTGTGCATTTTTCTTCTCATCAACACGTTCGCCAGATTTCGAAGAAAGAAAATTCATTAATTATTACGATAAATTGTATTAAACCTCTTCCTTGTCCAATTGGTATAGACATTGCGTTAATGGACCTCAATAAAAATCAAAGTCCTGACGAAAGGGCAAACCATTCGAAAGGATGGGACGCAAAGCCGCAGGCCTAAATCCCATGAGACGCAGTTAGTACTATCTCACGGGACAAGGCGGCTGGGTTGCCGAATTAGGGTTGACTTATATATATCCACCCTTAATTCACAAAACCCGCAAGGCTAGCCTCCATCCCAAAGTTAGGACAAAAGGAGGAAAGTCATGCTAGAGCAAGCAAAAAGAATGATGCCTTTTCTGGTAGTATTTTTTGCTTTTGGAATTAGCTTTATCGCCAAGGCTGGACCAAGGGATTCAAATTTTCAAGAATTCAAGGCCCCTCTTGTCAAATGCAGCGAGACTACAATGCTCTGCGGACTCGAAGCAGAAAGTGAACTTCTAGGCGCCGACCCCCTAGAAATGTCCCAGCAAAGCAGGGTTAGAATCGCTCATCATGGAAAACTCGAACTGAGAGTGAGGGGTACAGTGCCTAATAAAACCTATGATGTGCTCTTTGTTTATACACCGGGCATGAACAATGTTTGCTCCGAACCCGAACCGGAGCCCGAGCCCACGCCAGAGCCTGACGAGTGTGTAGAGGAAGAGTGTCTCCCGGATGATGAAGAACCGCCAATGCCGCCCTCAATTGTAGTTAGTAACAGTTCTGAGGGACTCCCTTACTTGGTTTATCTCGGGTCATTTACGACCGACAGTAAAGGAAGAGGGAGATTTTACGCTGACCTGTCGGAATTTGGCCCAAGCGATTCGGTTCACGTCTTGATAACCGACCAGGACGAAGATATGGAAGAGATTGGGGATGTTCCCCGACAGTTCATCACCGGTTTCATAGTTAGGGATTAAGATAGACCGCGCTCACCTACCAGAAAAATTGAGAGGCAGCCTAAAAAGCTGCCTCTTTTGCCTGATTTCACCATCTTAATATATAAATCTGCCTGAACTTACCCAGTCCACGGTGGGATAAGGCAACCCATTTGAAAACAAGAGAATTTTATATTAACCTTTTTATCTTCAATATTTAGAAATGAACCACCCTGCAAACTGCAGGGTATCCAAAAATTTCCCCTCCCTTGATGGGAGGGGATGAAGGCGAGGGTGAATCACCCCCCACCTTGATCCTACACCATCAAGGGGGAGGATAGATAAGGTAACCCTGTGGCAAGCCACAGGGAATTCTCAAGTTAAAGGAAGGTAACCGGTAATGGCTCTTACAAACCAGCAAATCAGTCGCTATAGCAGACATCTGATAATGCCCGAGGTCGGGGTTAAAGGACAGGAAAAGCTTGCCTCTTCCAGCGTGCTCTGTATAGGCGCAGGGGGGCTCGGGTCCCCTCTAGCGCTCTACCTGGCGGCGGCGGGCGTAGGACGCCTGGGCATAGTGGATTTTGACGTAGTCGATTTCAGTAACCTCCAGAGACAGATACTTCACAGCGAGGCCAAGGTTGGAAAGCTCAAAGTAGAATCGGCAAAGGAACGGGTTCATGAAATCAACTCGGAAATACAAATTGATACCTACAATACCAGGCTGACATCGGAAAACGCCCTCGACATAATTAAAAAATACGATATTGTGGTGGATGGCACCGATAATTTTGCCACACGCTATTTAGTTAATGACTCCTGCGTGCTCCTCGGAAAACCCAACGTGTACGGAAGTATTTTCCGATTCGAGGGGCAGGTAAGCGTGTTCGACGCCATGAGAGGACCGTGCTATCGCTGCCTCTATCCGGAACCCCCACCTCCGGGAATGGTCCCGAGCTGTGCCGAAGGAGGGGTTTTGGGAATACTTCCGGGAATAATCGGCACCATGCAGGCCGCAGAAGCGATAAAGCTGATCCTGGGAACGGGCAACCCGCTCATTGGAAAACTGCTATTCCTCGACGTGATGGAGATGAAGATAAGGGAATTGAAACTCCGAAAAGACCCCAATTGCCCCATCTGCGGAGAAAATGCTACGATCAAAGGACTTATAGACTATGAGGAATTCTGCGGGCTTGGCCGCGGCGAAGAGGGTATCACCGGAGAGGACCTGGAAATAACGGTAGACGAATTTCACGAACTTCTAGAGAATGGAAAAGACATAGTTATTCTTGACGTCAGAGAACCGGGCGAGTACGAAATCTGCCGCCTGGAAGGCTCTAAACTGATCCCCCTTAACGAGCTTCACTCCAGGGTAAACGAACTGGACACGGCGGATGAGATAGTCGTACACTGCCATCACGGCGTAAGAAGCCTGAGAGCAACCACATTCTTAAGAAACCTTGGATTCAAAAAGGTGAAAAGCCTTAAAGGCGGAATAGACGAGTGGGCCATCAACTACGACCCGCT